>JAADYZ010000266.1 GCA_010092775.1 Chloroflexota bacterium | reverse complement strand
GTTGTGATCGTTGGCGGGGGGATCAGCGCTGGGCAGATCGCGCTGGCATTGGCCGAGCGCGCCCCTGGCAGGGTAACCCTCCTGACGCGCCGTGCCATCCAAGAGGCGCATTTTGAGACAAGCGCCTGCTGGACAGGTCAGCGCTGCCGTGCGGCCTTCGCCCGCACCCTGGACTATCGTAAGCGCCGCTGGATGATCGATGAGGCCACCCAAAGCGGCAGCATGCCGCCGGCGGTCCGGCGGGCGATTCAGGTCGCCGTCAGCGAAGGCCGCCTGGAACATCCTATCGATCAGGTAGAGGCAACGAGGCCAAACGCAGACGGATCGCTCAGCTTGACGCTGGCCAGCGGCGCGGTGCTAGAGGCAGAGCGCGTGATCCTGGCGACCGGCTTCTCTAAGGCGCGGCCTGGGTCGCCCTGGCTCGACGAGACAATCCACAACCTTGGCCTGCGTGTTGCGACGGATGGCTTTCCCATTCTCAACTACCGGCTAGAATGGTGCCCCGGTTTGGCTGTCAGCGGGCCGCTGGCTGAGCTAGAACTAGGCCCTGCCGCCCCGAACATCGTCGGCGCACATTTGGCCGCCGAGCGCCTGGGGTGGTAGGATTTCAGCAGTTTCCCATAAGCCAAGCAGACAACCCAGCCCATGACACATGCAAACAAACCGATCAGCGTGATCTATCAGGCTGGCATCTTGCGACGGCCCGAGCACATACTACGCGACATCGCCCTGGCCGAGCGCCTCGACGCGCAAGGCTTGCCCATCGAGCGGATGGTCGGAAGCGCGGGCGGCGCATTGGTCGCCTTGATGCATGGGATCAAGCGCTCGGCCCAGCTTCGACCAGATCACTATGATCAGACGGCATCGGCAGCCCTGGACGGCCTGCGCTCCTTGCTGGAAGCGCGACGCAAGCAACACTATCAACAGGTTAACTGGCGCGCTCTGCCTTACGGCCTCAAGAATCTCAGCGCGCTGCGCCGCTGGTTGATTGAACGACTGACACGCTATACAGGTCGAGATGGGGCCGCGTTGCGCTTGAGCGAACTGGCCCTACCGGTCTACCTGGTGGCAGGCGACAAAGATGGATTTCCGGTGTTCTTCGGTCCAGAAGACCAAAGCTTGCACATTGACTACCACAATTTCAGCCTGCGGACCGAAGAGGCCCCTGCCGTTGAGGCCTGCCTGGCGGCCCTGAGCATTTTGCTCCAATACGACGCGGTGCAGGTGAATGGCGCTCATTACAAGTCGATCCGGCCAGGAATGCCCGACCTCACGCCAACCCTTTTCGATATGCAGCGCGCCGATCCAAGGCCAATCCTGTGCAACCAGCCTGACACCCCGCTGATCAAGGCCCCAATTTCAACCGTAACAACACCCTTTCACATGCACCGCTGGTATGAGCGCAACCAATCCTGGCTAGCGGATCACTATCTCGACCTGATCCGCCGGATCGAAGCGCTGCGCACCGCGGCTGATCGCTTGGTCGAATCAGGTCGGGCGGCTGGGCAGCATGAGCTCATTGACGCTTCTGATCGCTGGGAAGACCCGCAGCCGCTGGAGGCGGCCCATACCCGTGTGCAGTATCTCACCTCGACTGAGCTGTTCAAAGACATCGAGATTGCCGTCCGCGAGCAAGATCGCTTCATTGCGATGGCAGAAGAAATCGGCGGGCCGCAGCTGGCCACCTTTGACTTCGATCGCCCCTTTGACATCTTCTATGGGGCGGGTGGCCTCTCATCGATTTTGATCGAACTGGGATTCACCCGGCTGTTCAAAGATCGTGCCGCCGGGCACGCCAGCCGGGTGCGGCGAGTCTCTGGGGCATCAGCCGGGGTACTGAACGCCTTCTTTCATGCCATCAACCTGGCGGCCAACCGGCACCCTGATCTCTATTTGCCAGCGGCCCAGAACAGCCTGGACGATCTTTATGATCTTTTTGACGGCCTGCACGCCAACGATCTATTTGAAGTCAACTGGTTGAAGCCCTGGCGCTTCCCCCGATCACTCGGCAACAGCGATCCACTGCGGCGTACTCTGCGCCGCTTGTTGACCAAATGGACGGGCAGCAGCGACCCTGAAGCGCTGACCTTTGAGGACCTCAAGCTGCCCCTGTTGGTCTCGGCAGCGCGGGCCTCTGATGGGGTGCCCGCCTTCCTGGGCATGCCAGGCGATCAGCAGACCGTCTTTGGCGGCACAGTCATTCGCCCTGTCAACGGGCCTGTGATTCAATCGGTCTTGGCTGGGATGGCGGTGCCGCTCTACCTGCCCGCAGAGCGCATCGGTGATGACATCTACCTGGATGTCGGGGCAGGCTTCTTTGATGCGACGCTGCTTTTCTGCACGCTGGCGCGAGAACCCGCGTCGATTCTCAGCATCCATTTAGGCGAGCCGCCTGGTTACAGCTTCGGCTATCCGGAACGCACGCTGCTGAGTCGCAGCCTGTTCGACACCCATACCTACCAAATCCCCGAGCAGCGTCGGCGCTCCTATGAGGCGGTCAATCGGCTCTATGAGTACTTTGGCTTGCGTCGGCGGGTGGCGCGCCTTGTCGAGGCGCTGCATTGGGCTGGTCAGGCTGACCTGCTGGCCGCGCATCCGCTACCCGATTGGGATGAAGCCTGGTGGCAAACCTGGCAGGTTGATGTGGTCGGCTATACGCTGGACGGCTTTCTTTCGGAACAAAACATGGGCGTCGGGCGTCTTACCCCTGAGGAGAAGATTCAACCTTAATCAGGAGAGTGCCCTTTGAAGACCTTAATTCCCTGGACTCTGCTTGCCAGTATCGTCATCCTTGTGCTGGCTGGCTGTGCGGCTCCTTCTCAAGAGGTAGTCGTGACGGAGAGCGTCGGGGCCAATGAGGACGAGAACGACGTCATCGACGTAGACGGAGCAAGCGATGACTCCGCACCAACCACAGCCGACCCTTACGCTGCCGAAGAAGACCAGGCGATGGAGGAAGAGGCCCCCGCCAGTGAAGGTGATGATGACCGAGGAGGGGGTGAAGGCGCAGGTGGTCCCGCCGAATCGCCTTCCGTGGTTGATGAGCAGTTCCAGCCTGATCTCAGTGCCGGGGAGATCAACGACAACAGCGAGTTTGACGCCTACCTGCAATATCGGCGCGACTATGCCCGTTTCGTGGGCTTGGCCAATGTGTTGGATGTTGATGTCAGCCAGCGCCACATGCTGCGGATCACCACGCCGGACGGTCTGCCCGTGTTGGGCGCTACCGTAACCATCTACGATGGCCAAAACCTGCTGGCCACCCTGCAAACTAACGCCACTGGCATTGCCTATGTGTTCCCCCTGGCTTACACCAATGGTGCCGCCAACCTCAATGTCACGGTTCGAAAAGGTGATGCCGTTGAGCAGCTCAACCTCGAAGGCGAGACGGGTGAGTGGGATGTCGTGCTGGATACCGACCCGGCAGAAGCCCCGGTGCAACTCGATGTGATGTTCTTGATCGACGCGACCGGCAGCATGGATGACGAGATCGCCCAATTGAAGGAGAACATCCTCAGTATCTCGGCCCAGGTGGCCGCCCTACCCAGCCAGCCCAACGTCCGTTTTGGCATGGTCCACTATCGTGACCGGGGTGACGAGTACGTCACGCGCATCACACAGTTCACCGGCAGCATCGATACCTTCCAATCTGCATTACTGGAGGTGCAGGCCGCTGGCGGCGGTGACGAACCTGAGTCACTCAACGAAGGAATGCACCGCGCCATCTGGGATGTGGATTGGCGGCAAGAGGATACGGTCAAGCTGATGTTCCTGGTGGCCGACGCCCCACCCCATCTGGACTATCAACAGGATTTCGACTACGCACAGGAGATGGCTAACGCCGCCAGCTTTGGCATCAAAGTTCATCCGATCGCTTCAAGCGGGCTGAATGCTCAGGGCGAGTACATCTTCCGCCAGATCGCTCAGTTCACCGGTGGGAACTTCATCTTCCTGACCTACGACAGCCAGCCGCAAGCCTCTGGCGAGCCTGGCCGCGACGATGTGAGTGTGCCAGACTACACCGTTGAAGACCTCGACGCGCTGGTCGTGCGCTTGATCCGTGATGAGTTGGCTGCCCTCTTTGGGCCAATCGACCAGCAGTAAATCGCGCAGTTTAGCGGGCTGCAATACGCCAGCGGCTCTGATATAGTGAGAAGTAACAGATTGTAACTCCTGACCCCATCTCCCCATGGAGGCAGAAGAGAGTGAATCCCCGGCACGCCGCGCCGGGGATTATGCGTTTTGGGCCTCTCATTACAATAGCTTACAGAGACTTCCTCCCCACCTGATCCGGTCTTATACTAGTCGTAAGTTAGGAAAGCTGAGGAGCTACTCTCGTGTCTATCACATTGGATTGGTATGACGAAGCACACTCCATTCTGATCTGGAGGTATGACAAGGTCTGGACCTGGGATGAACTGGTCGCCATCAGCCGTTCGCAGGCTGCCCTGGTAGCCGACATCCCGCATCTGGTCAGCATCGTCCACGACTTTCACCAAACACAATCCTTGCCGGAGCGCTTCCTGGCGCGCCTGCCGCTGATCTTGCCACCTCACCTGGAACGCCCGGCGAATATCAGCGATATCACCGTGATCGTTGGCCTGAGCGGCGCACTGCTGCGAACGGCGCAAATTGTTTCGCGGGTGTTTATGCAGGTTCAGTTCGCTGAAACAATAGAGGAGGCGGCTGAGCTGATCATCAATCAGGTAGGCCGTCCGACTAGCAGCTCTCAAGAAAGGGATGCAGCATGACGATCCTACTGGATTGGTTGACAGCAGACAGGAAGATTGCGATGTGGTCATTCATCGGCGATTGGACCTGGGATGATCTGGTGAAGATTGACCATGAATGGTCGGCCAGTGTGCGAGACTTACCGTTCACCGTTTATCTTGTCCATGACTTTCGAGAGGCTGGTCGCCCCCCTGAGCACCTGCTGACCCGCCTACCCCAGATCTTGAATCTGCCGCACATTACCGACCTGACCAACATGAGCAATGTTCACACGCTAATCGGGACCAGCGGCATCTTGCGGCGGGCAGCAGAGATCTATTCACGCGTATACGGTCGGTTGAATCTCGTCGATACACCTGAAGAAGCCTTGGAACTGGTGGCTCAGGCTCAAGAGATTCCGGTCAACTAGAGCGTAGACTGTCGTAACATGGGCGCTTGAGGCTCGCTGTCTTTAGCGCTTTTTTATTCTTTTTATGAAGGTTTTGACGCAGCGTCCGGCCCAACTCTCTAGACTATAGGGACCATTTGAGCAACCTAGGGAGATGGAGAATGCCAATAGCGATCAATTGGCTGGAAGATGCCAACGCGATCCTGCTGTGGACCTATGAGGGCAACTGGACTTGGGACGAACTCACCAGCGGTGCAGCGACACAAGCCGACATGCTCGAAGGGCTGCCGCATCAAGTCTTCGGTGTGCACGACTTCAGTCGCGCGGAAAACCCACCTGAGAAGCTTATCGCCAAGATTCCGCAGCTCATGCCACCGCACACCTCATATCCACCCAATCTGGCTGACTTCTACGTGATCGTCGGTGGATCGACTTTTGTACGGAAAGCGGGTGGTTTGCTGTCCAGGCTTCTGATCAATCTGGCCTTTGTTGACAGCATTGACGAAGCGCTTGCCGCCATCGAAGAATATAAGAAACGACCGAGAGGAACTGGCTCGTTAAGACTGATCGATTGGTCCAACCTGCCTCAGGAAGGAAAGTAAGGATTATGCCGGTAACAATTGAATGGATGGACGAAAATCAAGGTATTGCCTGCTGGGCTTACAACGGAGACTGGACCTGGACCGATTTGCGGCAGGCCAACGAAGCTTGGGCGCGCGATATGCGCGGTATGAATGATGCGATTTATGCTCTGCACGACTTCACAAACGCTGGCGAACCACCGGATAAGCTGCTGCAAAACCTGCCGCACATGCTCAGCTTGCCCGGCTTGAACAGCCCCAGCCAGATGAATGTATTGATCAATGCGAAGGGTATCTTGCGTCGCGCCGCCACCATCTTCTCGCGGTTGTATGCGCCTCTACACATGGTCAGCAGCCTGGATGAAGCACTGGACTTAATCAATAATCAAGAAGCTGAATTCATCAATTAGTTCCACAAGTTAAAATCTGAATTAAAAGCGGCTGCCATGCGTTAGATGGCAGCCGCTTTTGTGTTTGATGTGGAGCTTAGATCAGGGGCCCCAGGCTGGCGCGAGATCGTCTGTGTTGGAGCTGCGGGTAATCTGAGTGAGATCGCTGCCGTCCGGGCGGATGATGAAAATCTCGAAGTCAAATAAGATATCGTCGGGATTCTCAAGGTCACGATGAGAGGAGAAAGCGATCCACTCGCTATCTGGCGACCAGGCTGGCTCAAACTCGTGAACATCACCCGGCGGCGTCACGCGGCGTGCTTCATCGCCACAAGGTGTCACGCAGCCTGCATTGATGACATAGAGATGAACGCGGGCCGTCTCGCGATCGGACGAGAAAGCGATCGTTGATCCATCGGGTGACCAGGCAGGCCAAATCTCATCAGAGTCTGGGGTATCCGTATATTGGGTGAGATCACCTGTTGG
>JAADYZ010000028.1 GCA_010092775.1 Chloroflexota bacterium | reverse complement strand
TGCTGGCGACAGGTGTTGGGTCGTCAACCGTTAGCTCAGAAATTGAGGCACAGACCTTCGCATCGCTGCGCCTGACGCCCATCCCCGAACGCCACATTGTACTGGCCAAGTGGAGCGCAACCGTACGC
Source organism: Chloroflexota bacterium (assembly GCA_010092775.1). Taxonomy (GTDB): domain Bacteria; phylum Chloroflexota; class Anaerolineae; order Aggregatilineales; family UBA3940; genus TC-71. Next base: position 5,020 of record JAADYZ010000028.1, on the reverse strand, counting down.
CAGATGCGCCCGGCCTTGCTCTTCATCCTGATCACCCGCCACCTGCTCCTGGTTGGCCTCGTGCTGGTAATGGGCGTCGGTGTGGTCGAAGCGATCGTGGCGACAAGCCCAGCGGGCCTTGCTTCCGCCCCATCGCCCGGCCAACCCCAGCCATTACCGGAGCCACCGCCCGAATTCACACCACAAGACAGCACATCCTTTGGTGAATTCTGGGAGGAGGCGTTTCCAGGCTTGCCCATCAGCAGCGCGCTGTCAATTTTGCTAGGCACCTTTGGCCTGATTGGCGCTGCCTTAGCCTTTTATCTGCTACAACCCTGGGTGCAGATCATGATGTTCTCGGCGCTGGGGGTGCTCGCTTCTTCGCTGGCCCGCACGCGCAGCGGCGGTTTGGTCACGGCGATTATCCTGCGCGTCGGTCTGTGGATTCTAACCTATGTGATCTCCCAGATGATCCAGGGCGTCATCAGCATCCTGGTCTCGCTGATTCTCGTTGTGCCTGCCGCGACATTGGGCAGCAGCGATCTTGATGTCGTGCTCAATGCCCTCAGCGGCGTGGATCCGGGCTTATTCGGCTTATTCTACACAGGCAGCATCTTCCTCAGCTTGCTGCTGGTGATCGTCCTGCAAATCGGCACACTGCTGGCCTGCCTCGCCTTGGCCGCAGGCCGGGCCAAGCGTATCCCCTATCGATGAAAAAACCCGTGCCGACGGGCACGGGCTGTCAAGCGCTCAGATTTAAAGGCGGTTGGTCTACTCAGCCTGTGGCTGCTGGCGGGTACCGATCCGCAGGGCGGCGTAGATTGGGCAGAAGCCGACCGAGCCGGTCACAACCAGAATCACGCCGACCACACCCAGGACGATCCCCAGCACGTTGCCGAGCACGACAAAGCCGAGGACACCCAGTCCGAGGCCACCCACCACGCGAATAATGCGATCCAACCAACCTTCATTCAGATTAAACATGTCTTGCGCTCCTTGAACAGTCTTGTTGTGTGTGAACATTCTGTTTGACGCAGGACGGGCGCAAAGGTTACATGGTTTTGTCAGGTTGATTGAGAAAGGCATCCTGAAGCTGGTCGAAAAGCTGCTGGCGGCGCGCTGCTGGAATCACCCGCTTCTCACGATCGCGCGTGAGAGCAATCGTCTGCATGGTTGTGTCGAGCACCACCTTGCAGTTGGGGCAGGTCGCCAGATGGGCACGTGCCTCAGCGCTGAGTGCCTCATCCAGGTCATTATCGATGTAGTCCGACAGGTAATTCAATAGATCATCGCACTGCATAATCTGCTCCTGTTGCTAGCGGGCGCACAGCGATCAAGCTTGCTTGGGGTCACCCAAACCAACTTGCTCACTAAAGTAGTCAGCCAGACGCTCACGTAGGGTCAGGCGGGCCCGATGCAGGCGCACCTTAACCGCACTCTGGCTGATCCCTAAGGTGTCTGCTGTTTCGGCGGTTGATAGCCCTTCGATCTCACGCAGGGTGAACACAGCCCGCAGGCTGTCGCTTAAACCGGCCACCGCTTGATCCAAATAGTCCGTTGCCTCGCTGCTGCACAGTTGATCTTCTGGTAGATCAGTCCAATCCACTAGATTAACTGGTGGCGGCAGGTCGCCTGGATCGTCCTGTGCTTCGTCTGCAAGGTCCTGTGTCGGGCGGCGGCGGCGCAGGCGGTCGAGCGCCGCGTTGTGTGCTACACGATACAGCCAGGTACCGATCTTGGCATCGCCGCGCAAACGATCCAAGGATTCGATCAAGCGCAGGAAGCTGTCTTGCACCACGCCCTCGGCTTCGCGTTCATCTTCCAGGATGCGCAGCGCCACCCGAAACAGGCGATCCGAATAATGCTCGAACACCTGGCGGAAAGCGTCCGCATCGCGCTCGCGCAGGCGCTCTAGCAAGGCGGCGTTGTCGGTAAACTCGGCTTCGGGCATTGGGCATCCTCTCTATCCGCTTAGACGGACGGCCCACGAAAAGGTTACACCATGGATGGGTTATACTCTGTGATGCAAACGCTTGCCAAGTGGAGATTGACATGGCTGTTGAGCAGAACCTGATGACCCTAGAGGAGTTTGATCAACTCATTGCGTCCGAACCGGACCGCTTGTATGAGCTGATCAATGGGAGCTTGGTAGAAAAAGTGCCGACCGAAGAACATGCTGAAATCGCTGGGATTGTCGCTGGGGAGGTCTATGCCTACCTTAAGGCCCATCCTCAGCTAAAGGCCCGCTTCGGCGTTGAAGGCCGCTTTCGCCCCGCCGACGATCACCTCAACGACCGTCTACCTGATGTGTTTCTGCGCTTCACCGACGATCCGCCTGTCCGGCGCGGTCCCGTCATCGGGGTACCTGATATAGCGGTCGAGATTCGCTCCCCTGATGACAGCATCAGGAGTATGCGTGAGAAAGCCGACTTCTATCTGGCGAATGGCAGTCAGATGGTCTGGCTGATCTACCCTGAACAGCGACTCGTCGAGGTCTATCAGCCCAAGCTTGACATCCTGATTCTTCAACCCGGCGACAGGATTGACGGTGGCATCGTCCTGCCTGACTTCTTCTTGGCCGTGAGTACCCTCTTCAGCACAGCCGACTAACTTCCTGCCCAGCTTTCCGTTATACTCAGCATAGTCAGTCCGCTTATTCAGGAGAATACAATAGCCATGCGTCGTTTCGGATTGTTCTTGGCGGGTCTTCTAGCGGGCGCTTTGATCGGTTCCCTGGTGGCCCTGCTTCTAGCCCCAATGTCGGGCGAGCAGTTGCGCGAACAAGCGCGTCACCAAACCGAGAAGGTGATGACCGATATTCGGTCCGCCGTCGAAGAGGAGCGCAAGAAGCTCGAAGCCGAGCTAGAGGCCCTCAAAACCGGTGAGCTTGAGGTCAAGTAGACCCCCTGCCTCACCCCGTATCATGCCACCGGCTGATGTGACAACCGCATCAGCCGGTGGTGTTTTCTGGTCAACTGCCTTGATTTTCGCCGGCATGTTAAGGTCGTAGGAATGGTTCACTGCCGTCATCAAGCGGGTTCGCCACGACCTACCCCTCCGACGCAGCCGCCGCTTCGGGTTCCGGGTTGCCGTTGGCGTCGGGGTCCCAGCGCTGGGTCATCACGACACGTGGGGTGCTCATGCGGGAGCGGGATGGTTTCAGCGGCACGGTGAGCGCGACGGACGTGCCCTCGTCTTCATCCGACTGAATGTCCAGCCGACCACCGATCAGATCGGCCCGTTCGTACATACCCATCAAGCCGAAGTGCATTCCATCAGAGCGGTCAGAGATGCGATCCTGCGGCACCTCGAAACCGATCCCATCGTCGGCGATGCGCACCAGAATTTCGTCGTTTCGGAAATGCGCTTCAAGGGTGACACGGGTCGCAGCACTGTGGCGGCGCGCATTGTTGAGCGCTTCTTGTGCCACCCGGTAGAGGGCCATCTCTTGCTCGGGTTCCAGCCGACGGCGGCGCCCGCTGGTTTTGAAGGTAATTGGCAGGTCGGCTTCGCTGTTCTCACGTGCTAGCATCTCTAGCGCAGGGACCAATCCAAACTCCTCCAGATAAATCGGGCGCATGGCGCGAATAATACGCCGCAGATCATCGACCGCTTCTTGCGTCTTCTTGCGAAGGTCCTTGAGCACCTCGTCTCCGGCTGGGTCGCCGTTGAGGTAACGCTTCAGAAGCTGCTCGCGGTGCCCCAGCACAATCAAGGACTGCACCATATGATCGTGCAGTTCGCGCGCCAAGCGGGCGCGTTCGTCTTCCTGCGCCTGGGTAATCGCACCGATGTAGTAGCGCAGGCTTTCCTGGTCTCGTTTGATGCGCGCAGCCATATGCTTCATAGCGCCCTGCAAGCGCCGAATCTCGGCCACGCCGCCGACCGGTTCCTCAATGCTATAGAAGTCGCCCCATGCCAGCCCGGTGGCCCGATTCTCTAGATTGCGCAGCGGCAGGACCACCTGCCGAAGCAAGAAGTACAGTACAGCAGTGGCGATCAACAGGCCTGGCAGCAGCAGCAGCGGCGCAATCTGCGCGTAGCGCAAGGCCGGGCTGATCACGTTTTCCCATTGATCTTCCTGAGCGAGGCTCCAACCTGCTACGGACACCGGCGCGAAGGCCGTCAGCACCTCCCCCCCGTCATCGCCTGGATGGTAGTTGGCGCCGCTGGCACCGCTCTGCATCTCACGCACATAGGAGAGGTCCGGCACTTGCATCCCCACCTGGGTTGGATCGCTGTGGTAGATGATCTGTCCTTGCTCGTCAATCAAGTAGACAATGGTGTTATTGGTGTTTTGCAGGCTGACCAGAACATCATTCAGGCCGAGCGTTTGCAGCGAGATCACCCCCGTCGCAAAGACGCGAAAATCGCTGTCCGGTTGATAGGTGCCCTGCTGAGAGGGCGCGATGACCACCACACGCGTGATGTTCTGCCCATCCTGGATCAAAGGGATGAACACCGGGCCATCGCCAATTTCAGCCTGCCGCAGCCCATCAAGGATTGCCGGGGAAGCATGCCATCGATGGGCTTGGGGTGAGGCGCCCAGCACATTCTGCTCGTCATCATAGAAGGCCAGGCCAGCGTCAAAAATGGTGTCTGGCCAGTAGCCCAGATTGCCGATCACTTCGTCGGCGGAAGCCCCCTCTTGTACTTCACCAGCCAAACGCGCCAGCGTATCGACCTGTTGATCAAGTCGCTCCGAAAGGCTGGCAGCGACACCGCGCACCAACCGCACGTCACGCTGCGATACCAGATCGCGGGTGGCTACCCGGTGCAGGGTCACCCCACCGAAGGCAATCATAGTGAGGAAGGCCAACAGCGGGATGGCCATCAGGGCGAGCAGTTGCAACGGCAGACTGCCCAGTCGGTAGCGCATAGCGTCAGGGAGGTTGGTGGAGGTTGGTGGGTTCACAGGCTTATGGCAGGATCTCTAGCAGGCCGAGTTGGGCCGCTTTGACGACAGCCTCCGTGCGGTTAGTCACCTGGAGCTTCTCGAAAATGTTGCGCAGGTGGCCTTGAACGGTGCGGTCGCTGATGC
>JAADYZ010000265.1 GCA_010092775.1 Chloroflexota bacterium | reverse complement strand
GTCGTCGGTGGTGAAGGGTTCACCGTCTGACCAGACAATGTCGTCTTTGAAGTTGTAGGTGATGCGAAGCTGCTCACCGTTGCCTTCATCGATGAATTCAGCCAGACCACCAGCGGTACCATCAAAGGTCGGGAACTCATTGTCGACCAGCATCTCGGTCTCATAGAAGAAACCACGGTCGTTGAACCAGCCCTTGGGGTCAGTCGCGCTCATCACCTCAACAGTGACAGCCATAGTTGAGTTCACGCGATAGAGGCTGTCCGGTTCCTGGCTCATGCAGATGATGATGGTATCCTGCACGACTTCTTCCGGTTCGGCTTCAACTTCAACAACTTCTGTGACGATAACGGTCTCGACTTCACCGCCTTCACCTTCGACCTCAACGATCTCGGTGACAACGACGGTCTGGACGGCACCGGCGCATGCGGCGAGTGCCAGAGACGCTACAATAGCGAGCGCTGTTAGAAGCACCCAACGTTTCTTAAACATAGCCTTTTCTCTTCCTCCTTGGGTTTCTCAAGATATATGTGCGTAGTGAAAGTGTGGTGAGGCAGCGGGAATCCCGCGAGTGCAGGCTACTGCCGTCTTCCACGACGACGATGAGAAAACGGGCCATTCTTAAGTAAAAAGCTTATACGAAGTCCTTCGGGTTTGCAAATTTTCATGACGGCTTCTCTGTGATTACCCTCCGTTCACGCAACGAATCAAAACAAGGATGGGCCTCTGAGGCTTCCATCCTCAAAACTGTATGATATTCGTTAATTTCTAGCTTCTGTCGTGGCCCGTCAGATAGCTGAAAACCTCAGGGGCAGTCATGCTCATTTGCATACTCTGCCCCTGATTAAAAGCATCAGATTATTCGTTGCGCAGGCGTGGGTCAAGTGCGTCGCGCAGACCGTCACCCACGAAGTTGATGGACAGCACGGTCAAGAAGATGCATAGACCCGGCCAGATCGCCAGCGTGGGGTTCTGGAACATGTAGTCTTGCACGCGGGTTAGCATATTGCCCCAACTGGGGGTGGGTGGCTGCACGCCGAAGCCCAGGAAACTCAAGGCAGACTCCACAATGATCAAACCGGCGACGGCCAGGGTGGCGTTCACGATGATAATCGACATGGCGTTGGGCAGCATGTGGCGCAAGATGATGCGCAAGTCGCTCGCCCCCAGCGATTTACTGGCCTCAGTGAACTCTTGCTCGCGCAGGCTGAGGACCACGCTGCGCACCAGGCGCGCCGAGCCCATCCAGCCGAAGATTACAAGAATGAGGATCAGGAAATTGATCCTCCAGAACTCAGAGGATATTCGCCCGGATAAGGCAGCGCTCAGCACCAACAAGATGGGAAGCTGCGGCAAGGTGAGCATGAAGTCGGTTACGCGCATCATCAGCGCATCAACCCGACCACCGTAGTAGCCAGAGGCTGCACCCAACAGGGAGCCGATAATCTCGCCGCCTAGCATCGCCGCAATGCCGACGTAGAGCGATACACGCGCCCCATGAATCAGGCGGGCCAGGATGTCGCGCCCGACTTCATCGGTGCCCAGAATGTGCATCGCCTGATCGCTGCGTTCAAAGGGGCCGAGATGCTGGAAGGCCGGATTGACAGCACGCGGGCTGGGCAGCAGTGCCCCTTCCAGACGGATCGCGCCGTAGCCAGGCGGGACGGTCGGGGCTAGCACATCAGCCAGCAGTGCGACGGACACAAAGAAGATGACGATCACGCCACCAATGAGGGCCAAACGGTGCTTGCGGAAGCGGCGCCAGACGATCTGAAACTGGCTCAGTTCTTCCGTTGTCAGCAGGGTTTCTGCGTCGAGTGCTTGGGGTTGAACTTGTTGTTGTACAGCCATGATTCGTTACCTCTCTCAGGTTCGTCTGGAACTACTCGTACTTGATACGTGGGTCGATGATGACGTAGGCGATGTCGGCGATCAGGTTGGCCATGACGACCAGGGTCGCCAGGATCAGCAGGTAGCCCTGTACCAGCGGCCAGTCGCTTTGATAGAGCGCGTTGATGTAGAGCAATCCCATGCCGGGATAGGCGAAGACTGTCTCAGTGATCACCGCGCCCCCGAACAGGGCCGAGAGCTGGAACATCACGATTGTGACCAGTGGGATCAGCGCGTTGCGGAAAGCGTGCTTGGCGATCACGATGCGCTCAATCAAACCTTTGGCACGGGCTGTACGGACATAATCCTGGTTCAGCACGTCGAGCATTGAAGAGCGCATGAAGCGGCTCCACCCTGCCATGTAAAGCAGCGATAGCACAAAGGTCGGCATAAGCAGGTGAATGATGCGGTCGCCAATGGTGCCTGCCATTGGCCCTCGTAAGGACTCCACGCCACCAGAGGGTAAGGAGGGTAAGCCCCACCTATCAAATTGCAGCGAGAAGAGAATAATCATAATCAAGCCGAGCCAGAAGACCGGCATTGAAATCCCCACAAAAGAGAAGGTGGTTGCCATATAATCCAGCGTGGAGTATTGGCGTACTGCCGAGAACACGCCGATGGGCACCGCCACAGCCAAGGAGAGGATGGTTGCGGCACTCATCAAGATGATGGTGTTGCCAAGACGCCCCTGGATGATCTGGAGCACGTCGCGGTTGCGTGCCACGCTCCAAGAGACCCCCCAGTCGCCGCGTAGGATGCCGCGTCGATTGCCGTTTTCAAAGGCTTCACCTTCATTATTCAGGCCGGTAAACCAGGTGGGCAGCGTTTCGATCCAGTCGTCACCCAGCAGCCAGACGATATAGCGCATGTGCGCTGGCTTATCCAGGCCAAGAAGCGCTTCCAGGCGCTCGAAGTCTTGTTGACTGGTTTGCATGCGGTCGTTCGCTTGCTCCATGCGGAGGGCATCCAGTGGGCCACCGGGTGCCGCATTGAGGATGTAGAAGATGGCAACCGTACTGAGGAAGAGCACGATTATCAACGTAAATAAACGTCGAATCAAATAGTTGGTCATGGGTATTTCCCCTCCATAGGGATTTCCTGGGTAGCGGTAATCATAACAGCAGGCCGGAACCTCTTCAACAGATCAGGGCGATTAAGCCCCCGAGCCTTCATGAAATCTGCATATTGCAGGCCGGATGGCGGATGCCCAACGAGGACCTGCCGCCTGATCACCGCTTTCCTGTCGCTTAGGCGACGCTCCCACCATGCGGTTTTACGTCACTACTTGATTGATATACCTGGATGGTCCAGCTTAGGTTCAATCGATTTGCGCAATTCGAGAGAAATTCACGACTGACTGCTAGGTTTCTCCAGCCGAATGCGTGCGAGCAGCAGGGACGCTTGCTCGCGCTGCCATCGGCGCGTGCTGCTGCGATCCGCTGTAGCGATGACGGAAAGGTCGCCTACCCGCCGTGCCACCAGGCTAGAAGGAATGCCACGCGTCACCGTGTAGGTGGCCGCACCAGCGACTGCCGCGGCTCGGGCCGGCTGCCGCGCTAGTTTAGCGTCGTCAAAAGCCATGCCGCGCGCCACCCGGATCGTCCGTTTGATGTCTTTGATCTCGTCGATGGGCCGTTCCTCAAAAGGAAGGCGTCGGCCTACTGCGATCGTTTCGTGTGGCCGCCAATCGCCGGGATAGGCT
>JAADYZ010000264.1 GCA_010092775.1 Chloroflexota bacterium | reverse complement strand
TAGGCAGCATTCGTCTGATCGATCAGACTGAAGATTCAGAGGGGATGCACATACTGCCTAACGATGAATCGAAAGGGCACGGCTTCAGCCGCGCCCTTGTCCGTTGACTGCCCAATTGGATCGCTTACTGGCTCAGGCTGACCTCATCAATCCCGAAGAAGCCCGCGTTGATGCCTACCCAACCGAGCATCAAGCGGATGCTGTCATAGCTACTTAGCGCCACAGCCTGACAAGATACTTCGGTCCAGGTGAAGCTGCCGCGACTACCTGTGTATTCGCAGTCAGCGACTTGTACCACCGCGCCCTCATTCAGGAAACTGAGACGTGCGCCGATGCGTCCCCCTGTCGCGACTTCTTGGCCGGCCACCATTTAAGATAAGGTCAAGGTATCGTCGGCTGTGCCGGTCGTTCCAGCAGTCTGGAAGAGGTATTCCAGTGGCCCGCCCAGATCACCTACCAATAAGAATACGCCTCCACCCGCAAATGCCAGCTCCGTCGCAAAGTACCCATCCAGCGATCCGGTTAGAGCCTGTCCCCATGAGCCTGTATCAGTCTCAAAGTCACCTCCGGAGAGGAGTAAGACGGGCTCGTTTCCACCTCCTTCGGGTGGGGCATGGCTTGACTCGTAAGCGCCCAGGTCAATTGTGCCCTGTTGAATACGATCTGCTCCACTGAGATCTGTCTGAATGCTTGCGGGTACATGGGCGTTGTTGCCCGCATTAATCGCTGGGCTGCCTGCTGCCAAACTGAGGTCGTCATTGGCGGCATCAACAAATAGGGGGTCTGCCTGCAAGACGGCCTGAGGTCCTTCGTGACTGCAATTGACCTCAGGAGGGCGACAGGGAGGCCCATCAATGCCGGTACAGCCTGCGTAGAAAAGCGAGGATTCGACCGAGACGGGCACGTTATTGTCCAGGTCGATCGCATAGATCTCATGGCCAATGCCCGCACTATTCATCCAAAAGATGCTGTTGTAAATGGCCACACGATCATCTGTATGGACGTGAACAGCACCACCCCGCGAAGTGGCTGCATTGTTGGCCATGGTGGCATTGGTCATCGTTAGCCCGCCGTAGCGGTACAATCCAGCCCCGTCACTGGCCTGATTCTGGGAAAAGGCAACATTGATCAGGTGCAGCGTCTCACCATTCGAGCTTGAACTATACAGACCACCCCCGTCGAATAGAGCCACATTGCGAGCGAAGAGGGTGTTGGTCAGGTTGAGCTCCGACATGGAGACATAGAGGCCAGCACCATTGTCGGCTCTGTTGTTGGTGAACTGCACGCCATCGACTTGTAAGGTGGACCCGCTTGAGGCATAGAGGCCGCCCCCTGTCCCGGCCTGATTCCCCTCAAAGCTAACGTCTTGTAGGTCTGCCGCGCCCTGTATGACGGCCATTCCACCACCGTAGGTCCCTCCCTGCCCGGATCCACCATTGTTCTGGAAGGAAACGTTTTCTAGAGTGACCGGAGCCAGGATGGTGGCCAACCCAGCGCCTGACCCCCATAGGTCGTCTGCAACGATCACATTGTTGCTAAAGACCAGGTTTTGAAGGCTAAGGTTCTCGCTATTGAGTAGGCCAGCACCATCCGGAAGCCCGGTGGCAATCACTGCTGAGTCCATGTAGCCGTCACGGATGGTGAGGCCCGATAGATGAACGTTGGCGCTGCTACTCATATTGCTATTGTCGACACGGAAAACGCGGCCCAGATTGCTACCGCTAACGGCAAGCGCATCAGGTCCGGGGCCGATAATCGTTAGGTCATCGCGGATCAGCAGTTCTCCGCTGGTGAGTGCGATTAGTCCTGTTACATCAAAGGTAATCGTATCAGGGCCGGGTGCTGCATTGGTATCCAGAATCGCCTGGCGCAAGCTGCCAGGCCCACTGTCATCCGTATTGGTCACTACGAAGGACGAGGCCTGCACCGAGACGCTGAAACAAAAGGCGCTGGCCATGAGGGCGACAAACAGTCCAGTGATGAAATACCGGAGAGAGGGCTGCACAAGTCAATCTCCTTGCTAAGTTGATATTCAGATCAAGAGTTGTGAAATTTTGTACATATGGAATTATTGTAAGATGCTTTGCGCAGGGTGAGGTTTACAATGACATAACAGCCATCCTAAACCCGACAGGAATCCCCCCAGCCGCAACCCGCGTAAAGGCCCGATGATGTCTCCTCCTCGTGGCGCCCCCTCGTGGCGCGAGGAAGAATCAAAAAAGGACACCTGAGTCAGATGTCCTTCTGGCGGGTGAGATAAGCGTCTTACACGCGGTGGCAGGCCACCCAGTGATTAGGGGAGGCTTCGCGGAATTCCGGCTCGACCTCCGAACAGATGCCAATGGCGACTGGGCAGCGCGTATGGAAGCGGCAGCCGCTGGGCGGGTTGAGCGGGCTGGGGACGTCGCCTTCGAGGATGATGCGGTCGATCTTCACTGTTGGGTCCGGGACGGGGATGGCGCTCATCAGGGCCATGGTGTAGGGGTGCAGCGGATGGGCGTACAACTCATCCCGCGGGGAGAGTTCGACCATCTTACCCAGGTACATCACTGCCACGCGGTCGCTGATGTGCTCCACGACGCTCAGGTTGTGGGCGATAAACAGGTAGGTCAGGCCGAATTCTTCCTGTAGTTTGCGCAGCAGGTTCAATACCTGCGACTGGATCGACACGTCCAGCGCCGATACCGGCTCATCACAGACGATGAATTTGGGCTGCAAGACCAGGGCGCGCGCAATCCCGATGCGCTGGCGCTGCCCACCGGAAAACTCATGCGGGAAGCGCTTCGCGTGGTCGGAGTACAGGCCGACCTTATCCAGCACGTCGTGGATCATCTCCAGGCGCTCTTCCCGCTGACCAATGTCGTGGATGGTCAGGCCTTCGCCGATGCTCTCACCGATTGGAATACGCGGATCGAGGGACGAGAAGGGGTCCTGGAAGATGATCTGCATATCGCGGCGGGCTTGCTTCAATTCACCGGGGCGCATGCTGGCCACGTTCTGCCCCTCAAAGTAGACATCGCCGGCAGTCGGCTCAAGCAGGCGCAGGATGGTGCGGCCCAGGGTGCTCTTGCCGCAGCCGCTTTCGCCCACCAGGCCAAGGGTCTCGCCTTGTTTGATGGCAAAACTCACCCCATCAACAGCCCGCACGTAAGCCTGCACCCGCTGGAACAGGCCTCCACGGACTGGGAAATACTTCTTAAGGTCTTGGACTTGAACCAGCGTGTCTTGCGTGGTCTGTCCATTAGCCGATTGAACGGCCTCTGCTGTAGCCATGGGCTGGTCTCCTTTCTGCTGCGAGTGCAGCGCAGCTATGTGAGTTCTTCAATAGGAATGTTGTAACCCAGGTCGATTTCGCCATCTGGGCGGTAGTCAGGGTGATACAACCAGCAGCGCACCGCACGATCCTCGGTGATCTGCAGCAAATCGGGTTCTTCTTCTGTGCAAATGCTGAGTTCATTGACGACGCGGGCACGGCAGCGCGGCGCGAAGCGGCAGCCGGGTGGCAGATTCAGCGGTTGGGACGGGCTGCCAGGGATCACCGCCAGCTCTTCAACGACTTCGCCCAAGCGTGGGATCGAACCGAGCAATCCAACTGTGTAAGGATGGAAGGGATCATCGAAGAGCTTGCGAACAGGCGCTTGCTCCTGTACTCGGCCAGCGTACATCACCATGACACGATCGGCCATCTCGGCCACCACGCCCATATCATGGGTGATCAGAATAATGGCGACTTCCATCTTCTCACGCAGTTCGCGCATCAAGTCCAAAATCTGGGCTTGAATGGTCACATCCAGCGCAGTGGTCGGTTCGTCAGCGATGAGGAGTTCGGGCAGGCAGGCTAAGGCCATCGCGATCATGACGCGCTGGGCCATCCCACCAGACATCTCGTGTGGATACTGCTCCGCGCGGCGGGCTGCTTCAGGGATGCCGACCAGGCTGAGGAGTGAGATGGCACGTTGACGGCCTTCTTCGCGGCCCAGAGAGCGGTGAATGTCCAGCACCTCAGCGATCTGATCGCCGATTTTGAAGACGGGGTTCAGGCTGCTTTGCGGCTGCTGGAAGATCATCGAGATGCGGTTCCCGCGGATGCGGACCATCTCACCCTCTGGCAGTTCTAGCAGGTTTTCGCCGTCAAACCAGATCTCTCCATCGAGAATCTGGCCGGGCTTACCGACCAAACGCATGATCGACAGGGAGGTGACGCTCTTGCCACTGCCCGATTCACCAACGATGCATAGGGTCTCGCCATGCCGCAGGTGGAAGGACACACCATCCACCGCTTTTACGTCCCCTTCTTCAACAAAGAAGTAGGTTTTCAGGTTCACGACCTCAAGAATGTTGCCCTCTCGTCGGCCGTTCCCCTCCTCCGCAGACCGTGCGGCTGCACTTTTTTCAATGTAATCAGCCAACTGTGTTCCTCCTCATGGTTTCATTGGTCTTAGGGCCGCATCAGTCCGATGCCTGACGCGGGTGGTGGGTAAGCTGCTATCAGGACTCACGGGTTGACAACCACGACAACCTCGTGAATTTGAGATGATCCGTTGGGAAATGCCGTATCCAGCAAGCCATCACCGGCGGTCACAGCCCGCTGGATCACGCCATTTCCGTCGGTGGCCCGCACTTGGAGCTGGAGGCCCTGCGGCTGGTCGACGGGCGGCACGAGCCAGTCAGCCGACCATTCCGTCCATACGCTGGGGTCTGGCCCAGGGCGCATCTCAGCTGGGGTCCAACTGAGGCCACCATCAACACTCACCTCCACCGATGCCACACCTGACTCATCGGCAAAGGCTACCCCTCGCAGGGTGGTCATCTCGTTTGAAACCGGGTTCGAAAACCCAGATGGTTCCCAAATAATGGCGTTGATTTGGATGAAGCAGTCGTTTGACCAACCGCGTTCTTCCCAATAGCCCAGATGATTATCCGTGATCACCTCAATCCCGGTGATCCACTTGGGCTGTTTTTGCCCATAGCGACTGGCCAGGAGGACCCGTACCGGAAAGCCATGCTTGACGGGCAGGGGGCCGCCGTTCATCTGGTAGACCAACAAACTATCGTCGGCCAGGGCCAGTTCAATTGGGATGCTGGTATCGTAGCCATCCGCCGCTGTCATTTTGATCTCGCGTGCGCCTGTGCGAATGTCGGCTTGCGCTAAGACGGCAGCTAGCGGGACGCCTGTCCAGAAGGCATTGCCGATCAGTGAGCCGCCAGGTGGATTGCTGATGCACTGCAAGGTGCGCATCACCTCGCGCTGCTCAAACTGCATCAGATCGTCAAAGCCGAGCGTCAGCGGCTCGCCTACCCAACCGTTGATCTCAAGCTGCCAGGCAGCGCGATCGAGTTCTGGGCGCGGCCCGGCCGTTCGGTAGCGCGTCTCGTAGAAGCGCGACTGTGGATGCGTGACCAGGATGCCGCTCTCTTCGTCACGCCGCGCCGGGAAGCGATCTGCTGCGTTTTCAGGTGCATTTGTGGGGGAGGCAGACGGCGCCGGTGGGGTGCTTGGCGGCGTGTCCTCGCTGACCGCCGTTGCGGCTGGGGTGGCGCTATTCGTCGGCTGCGCGGCAAGCTGCGTTGCGCCAGCCCGATGGGTGGCCGCAAGGTCCGCAACATCCGCCAGGGTTGGTACGCTGGCTTCTTCAAGCGCGGCGCGCTGACAGCTCGCCAGGAGGCTCCCCCCGCTGATGGCTACCAAAAGTTGCAACGCTTGTCGTCGGTTGAGACTAGCCTGACCCGACACTGCCCTTCCCCTCACTTGCCTTCACATGGCCAGTTTGCAAGATTAAAGCCACGTAAAGACTACTCGATAAGTCTTAACAGTACGTGAGTTTACCGCGTCTTGCGCATCTTGTCAGTCGATTCGGTTTGAGGCGCCAGACGGCAAAAGCTCCATACTTAATACCCCACACTGCGTGAAAAGGTTCACGAAGAATAGACATCATTAGGAAGTAAAACGGGGGCGACATTGTTATGCCGCCCCCGCCAGAATTTGCCCGTTATGTCGTCAGGATACGATTACTCGCACTCGTCAGCGAAGTACCAGTCTTCGACGTTCCATGAAGCGTAGTTGGCAGGACCCTTGTCCGGACCGCACAGGTTCGGAGCGAAGGCCTCAACCTCTAGGCGCTGGAACAGCACGACCTGCGGTACCTGCTCTGAGTGGATTTCCTGGAACTCAAGGATGTAAGGCAGACGATCTTCTGGTGCCAGAACGTTGCCGCTCCACCACATCAGCCACGTGGCGCGAGAGTCACACCAACCGAGGTTGTTCTGACCCTCCAGGTTGTCACGGGCTTCCTGAACCTGCTCGTTGTCAACCAGGCGGTAGCCTTCGGGCAGGTCTTCAGTAGCTGGGCGACCGAAGTAGAACCAGTCGAGGGCGTCGGCATAGCCTTCGCCGACGTTGGCGACCTCAGCCAGGAAGGCATCGCGATCGACGTCTTCACGGGCCAGGATCGAGGCGGCATCCAGGAACTGCTCTTCACCCTCAAATGGGGTTTCGTAGATATTGATACCACCGAAGATGGAGAAGCTCGTCGGGTCAGGGTCAGACACCCAAGCGAACTCGCCGATCTGGTAGGTGCGCTGGAACAGCGGACCGTCCGAACCGAACCAGACAGAAGCCGGCAGCAGGTCCAGGTTTACCCGGAGGCCGATGTCGGCCATATTGGCCTGGAAGAGGGTCGAGAGCTGCTCGCGCATCGCGTTACCGGTGGTGGTGTGGAAGTCAACTTCGAACTCAGTACCAGCCGGGATGCTCCAGTCGCCACGTTCGCAACTGTATACACCATCGATCTGGCTGACCGCTTCGACGACACCATTGCCGTCAGCGTCTTCCCAGCCTGCTTCGGCTAAGAGTTCACGGGCGGTGTCCGGATCGTAGGGGTAGTCATCGGCGGTTTCGGAGTTCCAAGCCCAGTGGTCGCTCGGCAGGTAGCTGGTGAGCGGCTGGACTTCACCGTACAGGATTTGCTCGGTCATCTCAAGCCGGTTGGTGCCGTAAGCCACGGCCTGACGGACGCGGACATCAGCGAAGAAGGGCGTACCATCGCGCTGCGTGCCTGGCTGGTTTGGCCAGCTATTGAAGTCGATGTGCTCCCAAACAACCGATGGGATACCGAAGTAGTTGATCAAGCCCTGATCAGCAGATTGCTGAATGAAGGGAACCTGGGTCAACTGGAGACCGTCGCTGGTGGCGTAGTCGCATTCACCAGACAGGGTCGAGGCCAGCAACTGGTTGGTATCAGCAATGAAGCGGTAGATCACGTTCGGGGTGCGTGCTTCGCCGTTCGAGTGACCTGGCACAGCCTCGAGGACGATGCGGTCACCCTCAACCCATTCCACGTACTGGTAGGCACCCAGGGTCGGGTTTGGCAGGCGGGTGTAGTCTGACTCCAGGATTTCAGCCGGGGTCATATCGCCCAGGATATGCTCGGGCAGCGGAGCACCACCACCACCATGAACGGAGCTGTAGGGCGGCAAGAAATAGAGCGGATCGACCAGACCCGGGGCCAGAGTCACCTGGAGGGTATAGTCGTCAATGTAAACATACTCAGCATTTTCAGGGGTACGGCGGGTCACAGCGCCAGAGTCCGGATCCAGGACGACTTCGTCCGTGAAGCGGATGTCGTCGGTGGTGAAGGGTTCACCGTCTGACCAGACAATGTCGTCTTTGAAGTTGTAGGTGATGCGAAGCTGCTCACCGTTGCC
>JAADYZ010000263.1 GCA_010092775.1 Chloroflexota bacterium | reverse complement strand
TTGATCAACACAAATTGATCGTCGGCTCTAAAGTGCAGGTCAGTTTACAAGATATCTGCCCCTTCATCAATGGAGCACTGAAAAGCGGCCAGAGTGTTCTCTGGGCAGGCCACCAGGTTTCCCCGATGGGCCATCACGTAAGGTTTGGGTTTGTTCGGGATCACAAATCGGCTCATAAGCTTGTCCCCTCCGGGAGGAGTGATAGCGACGAAGAATGGTTCAACGGACAAGGCAGGCCTCATCCCTACAGATTCCAACGACTTGCCAGGCTGACTTTGGTCTACAGCGCATCAAACCAGATTGGATTGGTCCAGGCGCGTCCACCATCTGGGGCGCGAATTGTCACGCGGCAGAAGGGCGAATCTTGCAACTTACTCAGGTCGAGTTCGGCTTCATAGAGGGCGGCCCCACCTTTTTTGTCGGCGCGGTAGAGCGTGCCCGTCACATAGATATAGGCGGCGGCATCACAGCGGATGTAGAGCTTTTTTGCGTGCAGGTCGATCTGCACGTCATGGATCTGCGGCCCAGTGCTTGAGTAATAATCGCCAGCTTTGAGCGCGCCCAGCAGCGCCTCCGGGCTGTTTTCCTCGGCTTTGACCATCACCCAGCCCAGCAGCGCGTCGTTTCGTTCGGGCCGGAAGTGGGCGTCATCGGTCGCACAGCAGGTGAAGCGCCTGCCGCGATGGCTCATCAAGTCGGACATATACCAGCTATCCACCCGATCATTGTGATCGGTCGAGGTACCGTTGAAAATCTCGATGGCGTGCACGCCCTCTGGCATCGACAGCACGTCGGCTTCGGTCAAGGCATACCAATTGGGATGAGCCACTGCCACGTATGCGCCGGCATCAAGCGCGCGCTGAGCCAGGTCTGGCCCGCTTTCGATCTCCAGATTAGTCCTGGGAAAATCCAATGGCAAACCCACCGCCAGGATGTGCCACAAACTACCGAACTCGGTGGTGCCGCTGTGTAGTTCGGCACCGAGCAGCGTCGTGAAGTCGTCCGTGCGATACGGCCGCGTATCGGTGATCGGATAATCGTAAGTCGGCAAGAAGTGATCGGTGATCGCCAGAAAGTCATAGCCCGCCTCGCGATAGATCTGGCAGACCCGCTCCGCGCTCAGTACGCCGTCGGACTCTGTGGAATGGGTGTGCATATTTCCCCTGAAGAAGCGTCCTGGCTTATCGAACGGCAGTTGATTCATGCAGTGTTCTGTCCCCTTGGTGTGGTGGTGATCGTCAGCGCGCTCCATTGTCTACTGATTCTGCTTGGGCTGCAAGGCAAGCTGTCAAGCGGCTTGCCCTGCGATCGCGCCGCCAAGCCGCCTGGGCCGAGGCCCATGAATGCATCGCGGGGCTAACTCTAGCCTTGGGGCGGGTCACAAAAGGACTTCAATTCAGAATATGCCTGAAATGTGCTTGCCCTGGGCAACAGACGATCAATCGGTGCTGAGGTAGCGTAGGGCTGACGGGGTACCGATGGCGCGCAGAGCATCAGCGGCGAAATCCGCTGTGCTGGGTTGATGGGGCTGTGGGCGAAAGACATCATCCAGGCTGCGGGCCAGCGCGGCGACCGCCGTTTCATTGTTGAAGCGCGTCAAGGCTTGGGCGGCATGCCAGCGCAGAATCGACGCGGGATGATCCAACAGGTCGACCATCTGCTCAAGGATGTTCACGCCGTGCACCTTGCTCAATGCAGTCGCGGCGGCACCTCGCACATAGCCTTTGTCATCGGCGAGGAGGTTAAACATAGCTGGCACAGCCCGCGGATCGCCGCTGTGGCCAAGCGCCAGCACCACACGGCGGCGCACCTCGATTTGCCGGTCAGAGAGGGCTTCTACCAAGGGGATGACGTACTCGCGCAGGGCAGGTGGCGGATAGGCGGCCAGCGCCTCAATGGCGGCAATCCGCACCCGCGCAGCCGAATCGGCCCGTAGGGCGGCCATGAGCGGCGATAGGGCGTCGTCTGGGTGCAGCAGCCCCAACGTGAGGGCACAGCGCCCACGATAAACCGGATCGGCGTCGTGGGCCAGACCATCCAAAAGGCGCGGCGTGAGGAGATCACCCAGATCAGCCGCCAGTTGGACGGCTGCCCGTTCGTTGCGGCTGGCGCGCAGATGGCGCAGCGCGTTGTGAATTCGGCCGCGCGCATCGCTGCTGAGAGCGGGTTCGGCCCCACTCAGCTTGGGGCGGTGTGGACCACCCAGGCCGGGTGACCGCGGATCGACGGGGGGGTGGTCGAGGGTCATTGCCCGCTGGCGTTAGCTTGCCGATCGCGCCAGGCTTGGGCCGCACGCCGACCTTCCATCGTACCAATCCGTTCCAGGGCTTCGGCGGCGAGCTGCGTGGTGCCAAAATCAGGATCATCCAGGCTGCGAATGAGCGCATCGACTGCGGCCCGCGGGTGCATCACGCCCAGCGCCAGCGCAGCGGCCCGCCGCACTTGGGCGACATCATCGTTCAAGAGCGCTATCAGCGGATCGACAGCGCGCCGGTCGCGAATCTGGCCCAGGGCCCCCGCCGCGTGTGCGCGTGCGTCGGCGGTGTCGCTATGCAGTGCATCGATCAGCGCTTGCACAGCCGGGTTGCCGATTTCGGCTAGCGCCTCGGATGCGGCCAGCCGAGCGAATAAATGATTGCTATGCAACACGCCGATCAGGCCGGCCACAGCCGGTTCACCCACTTCGATCAGGGTGTTGGTCGCGCGGCGGCGGCGCCGCCAATTGGGATGGCGCAGTTGGTCGAGCAGTCGCTGAATCCGGCCGTTGGAATTTGCGCTAAACACGATGGCTTTCTCCCATGCTTATCTTGCACCGCCCGATTATAGCGGATCAGCAGCCTAAGCCAGCGGCAGCTCCCAATCCTCCAACGCTTTCATCATTCCATGATGCGTCATATCCAGTTCGATCGGCGTGATGGAGATCTTTCCATTGGCGACTGCCCACACATCGGTCCCCACCTCTTCGATGTCCCCGGTGGGCTTCTCGCCACCGATCCAATAGTATGGCCGCCCATTGGGGTCCTCGCGCTCGATCAGTTCGTCATGATAGCGCCGCCGCCCCTGGCGAGTGATTACCACGCCCTCAGGTGGCCCCATCGGCACGTTGACGTTCAGCAGTGTCAATTCGGGCAGTTCATGCTCCAACACGCGTGGCACGAAGTGGGCGGCGAATGCCGCCGCGTGCGAGAAGGCTGGCTCGCTGTGTGAGTCCAGAGAGATGGCGACCGCGGGCAGGCCGAAGATCGAGGCTTCCATCGCGGCGGTGACGGTGCCGCTGTAGGTCACGTCCTGGCCCATGTTCGGCCCCTGATTGATGCCGCTCACGACGATATCCACTGGCGTCTTGATGTAGCCCATCAAGGCCACGGCTACCGCGTCGGCGGGTGATCCGGAACAAGCATGGCCCATGGTGCCGTCCGGCAGCGTCACCGGGCCGATGCGCAGCGGATCACGCAGGGTCTTGCGATGGCCGACTGCGCTCTGATTTTGTTCGGGTGCAACGATGGTGATTTCGGCGTTGGGAATCGCACGCAGGGCGCGGTAGAGCGCGGCGATCCCCGGCGCACGAATGCCGTCGTCGTTCGTAACGAGAATATGCATTAGCGTCTTCCTTGAAGGGCAAAAGGCCCGTGACACAGATCACGGGCATTCTTTGAGAGTCAACTTGCAAGCTGCTGCGCCGGTCGATCTTTACTCGACAGTCGTGAAGTCCAGTTTGGCCGGATTATCCACACACTCCGATGCGCGCAGAATCTCGATCCCAACGAGATTACTGTCCTTGTCGAAGTCGAAGGTCACGCCGCGGCGCTGTTCGTCACTGTTGGCGACTTCGATGTCACGCAACACAATGTACAGGACATCACGTTTTTTGTCGTAGGTGGCTTTCATAGTCTAAGTCCTCATCTGCCATGATTAGCTCAATGCTGGTGAACTATTAGCTGAATTATGGCGTAGATTGGGCCTGACGTCACCCTTGATGGGACCAAGCGCCTAGTTGATCACCCGGACGGCGGTGCCTAGTGGGGCCCAATGCCACAGCCATTCGGCGTCTGGCGTGCGCATATTGACACAGCCGTGACTCATCGGATTGCCAAAATTGTTGTGCCAATAGGTGCCGTGAAACCCATAGCCTTGATAGAAGTACATCACCCAGGGCACCCCAGGCAGATCGTAACCGGGGCCGCTCATCCGTTGACCTTCGTTCTTGTGCCAGACGGCAAAGTCGCCGACAACAGTTGGTGTGGCGGGCAGCCCGGTTGACACCATGAAATCAGCCACCAGATCGCCATCCTCGTAAGCAAAGACATGCTGAGTCGAG
>JAADYZ010000262.1 GCA_010092775.1 Chloroflexota bacterium | reverse complement strand
GTCCATTGCTTGCCATAATGTTCCCCTTTGACATACTCCCCACGCCTGAAGCTAAGAATCCCCCGCCTTCAGGCGTGGGGAGTATGTCAAAGGGGAACATTATGGCAAGCAATGGACATCAGCCGGATCTGACTGGCCAAACAATGATTGTGACCGGCGCTAACAACGGCATCGGCAAGATTACCACGCGCGAGCTCGCCCGGATGGGCGCTCATCTGGTCATGGTCTGCCGCAGCCGCGAGCGTGGTGAAGCCGCCCGCCAAGAGATTATCGAGCAGAGCGGCAGCGACAAAATCGATCTGCTAATCGCGGACCTCTCGTCTCAAGCGGACATCCGCAAGGTGGCTGCTGAAATCAACGAGCAATACGACAAAATCGATGTGTTGGTCAACAATGCCGGGGCTCTCTTCACCCGCCGCCTGGTCAGCGTGGACGGCATCGAGATGACCTTCGCCCTCAATCATCTGGGCTACTTCCACCTGACCCATCTGCTGCTCGACAAGATCAAAGCCAGCGCCCCGGCTCGCATCGTCAACGTCTCGTCTTCTGCCCACATTGGTGCGTCGATGCACTTTGACGATCTGGAATTCAAGCGCGTCTATCGGCCCAATGCTGTCTACGGGCAGTCTAAGCTGGCGAACATTCTCTTCTCCAATGAACTCGCCCGCCGCCTCGACGGGACCGGTGTGACTTCCAACGCGCTGCATCCAGGCTTCGTCCAAACGGGTTTTGGCAAGAACAATGGCAGCCTGATCGCAGGTTTGCTGGGTGTGATGCAATCGCTCTTTGGCATCAGCGAGGAAGAAGGGGCCAGAACGTCGATCTATCTGGCCGCCTCGCCCGAAGTCGAAGGCATAACCGGCCATTACTTCGATGACAAGCAGCGCGACGTTCCACCTACCCCAGCCGGTCAGAGCGTCGAAGATGCCCAGCGCTTATGGGAGATCAGTGCCCAGATGACTGGCATCGGTGAGGCCGTTTAAGTGGCTGAGCCCACTGACCTGAGCGGGAAGACCATCCTGATCACCGGAGCCAACAGCGGCATCGGAGAGGCAACTGCGCGCGGCCTGGCTGCGATGGGCGCCCACATCCTGATGGTGGCTCGCAACCGCGAGAAGGGCGAAGCCGCCCGCGCAGGGATCATCGAGCGAAGTGGGAACAAGCGCGTCGACTTACTGCTGGCCGACCTGGGCAAGCTAGACGACATCCGGGCCTTGGCCGAGCAGGTTATGGCCAAGGACATAGGGCTTGATGTGCTGATCAACAACGCCGCGATTGTCCCGCTCACCCGTGAGCTAACTAAGGACGGCCTGGAGCGGCAGTTCGCCGTCAACCATCTGGCCTACCTGCGCTTGACGCTGCTGCTGCTCAATCTGCTGAAGGCCAGCGCACCATCACGGATTATCAATCTCTCATCGATACTGCATACCAGCGGCAACCTGGACTTTGACAATCTGCAATCGGAGAAATCCTACGGACCAGCTGGCCTGCAAACTTACAATAACACCAAGCTCTACAATGTCCTTTTCACCTATGAACTGGCGCGCCGCATAGCAGGCAGCGGTGTGACGGTCAATGCGGTCCACCCCGGATTTTTGGGCACCAACTTGAGTCGCACCATGCCGAAGCCATTGCACGCAGTCTACAAGGCCATCTTGGCTGGGCCGGATCGCGGGGCCAAGCCAGTGATCTATCTAGCGTCATCACCGGAAGTAGAAGAGGTGAGCGGCACCTACTTCGATCGCCTGGAGGCCAAGCCCTCCAGCGCCATCACCTATGATGAAGCGCTCGCCCGTCGTCTTTGGGAGGTCAGCATGGCGCGCAGCGGCCTCCAGGAATCCGAAGGGATTGCCGAATGACCCAGCCTGACCTCAGCGGACACGTGATTGCCATCACAGGGGCCAACAGCGGTGTTGGCAAAGGCACAACACATGGGCTGGCAGCGATGGGGGCGCGCATCCTGATGATCTGCCGCAACCCCGAGCGTGGAGAAGCCGCTCGCCAAGAGATCATCACGGCGACCGGCAATCAACAGATCGACCTGATCATCGGTGACCTTTCCTACCAGGCTGATGTTCATCGGGTCGCTGACCAGGTCAAGGCGAGCACCGATCGTCTGGATGTGCTGATCAACAATGCTGGCGGGATCTTCGCCAAGCGAAGCGTCAGCCGCGACGGCATCGAGATGACCTGGGCCTTGAATCATCTGGCCTACTTCCACCTGACCAGCCTGCTGATTGATTTACTCAAGGCCAGCGCACCAGCACGTGTGGTATCGGTTTCATCAAACGGACACCGCGCAACCGGCATGAGATTCGATGATCTGGAATTTCGTCGGGTCTATCGTCCCTTTATCGCCTACTGCCATTCGAAACTGGCCAATGTGCTGTTCTCCAACGAGCTCGCTCGACGGCTCGATGGCAGCGGTGTCACCTCCAACGCGCTGCATCCTGGAGGCGTTGCCAGCAACTTCTCCCGCAATAATGGGCGCGTGAGCGAGGTCGCGATGGATCTGCTCAAGCCGCTGATGCGGAGCGAAGCAGACGGTGCTCGCAGTTCGATCTACCTGGCCTCATCACCGGAAGTGGCAGGCGTCAGTGGTCACTTCTTCAACCAATTTCAGCGGGATGTCTCTCCCGCGCGTGCAGCCCGCAGCCTCGAGGATGCCCACCGCCTGTGGCTGATCAGCATGGAGATGACCGGTCTCGCGTAACATACTTCGACGCATCACGATGGACGCCTAGCCTCAGCCCGCTGCGGGGGCTTTCAGCCCTTGGCGCTCTGTGGTACGCTAAGGGCAAAACGAGATAGTGAAAGAAAGCTCCTGATGCGCACGGTTCAAGCCGTTCTTGCTCTGCTAATTGCCCTGATGTGGGTGCCCATCGAAGCCGCCCACGCCGCCACGCTGACGGTCGCTGATGCCGACGAGTTGATCACCGCCATTCAAGACGCCAACCGCAACAGCGGCCCGGACACAATCGTCCTCACCCTGCAGAACGGAATAGGGAGTGTTGAGATCATCCGGGAATCCGTGCCTGAAGAGAAGATCTGTTTCGGCTTAACGACGCTTACCAGCGAATTGCTCGGACCCGGTCATATCGAGGAAAGCTTCAAAG
>JAADYZ010000261.1 GCA_010092775.1 Chloroflexota bacterium | reverse complement strand
TCCGGGTTCTTCTCTTTCAGGTAGCGCCCGGTACCGCTGATCGTGCCGCCTGTTCCCAATCCGGCGATAAAGACATCGATTTTGCCGTCGGTCTGTTCCCACAATTCTGGGCCGGTGGTCTCAAAGTGCACCTGCGGATTGACCGGGTTGTGATACTGGTTAGCCAGGATGCTGTTGGGCGTCTCTTCGACCAGGCGTTTGGCCACGCTGTAGTAGCTGCGTGGGTCTTCCGGCTCGACTGCGGTAGGGGTGATCACGACGCGGGCACCGAAGGCGCGCAGCAGTTGGATCTTCTCGTTCGACATTTTGTCTGGCATGACAAAGATGGTCTTGTAGCCCTTGATCGCTGCGGCAATGGCCAGGCCGACGCCCGTGTTACCGGACGTTGATTCGACAATCGTGCCGCCTGGTTTGAGCTTCCCCTCACGCTCGGCATCCTCGATGATGGCCAGACCGATCCGATCTTTGACGGAACCGCCAGGGTTGAAGAACTCAACTTTGGCCCATAGATTGGCGCGAATGCCCTGGGTGACCTGATTT
Source organism: Chloroflexota bacterium (assembly GCA_010092775.1). Taxonomy (GTDB): domain Bacteria; phylum Chloroflexota; class Anaerolineae; order Aggregatilineales; family UBA3940; genus TC-71. The sequence goes on along the minus strand of JAADYZ010000261.1, from coordinate 10,099 downwards.
AAGCGAATAAGGGGGGTATTACCTAAAGCCTCTAAAACATTTTCATGAACACGCTGTGCGGCAAGGCCTGAGCGCGTAGGTGTGGAGTCCATCCGGCACTGCTCCTCTGGTCAGGGTGACGTCACTTTCCCCAGATTGTACAGAATTCACCGCGGGTTGGCTGGTTTCCAGGTCAGGTTGCCGCAGACAGCGAACGAGAACGCCGGACTCTAGGGGCAGTTAGTGCCACACAACACGCGCAGCGCATGCGGATAGATCTGCATTTCGATGTCGCGAACGTCGTCATCACTCCAGGCAAACATCTCGCCGTCCATGTGGATGGTCATGGGGGTCTTGCAAGTAATCCTCACCCGCTGCCCGGTGCCGAATTTGAAAAACGTGGGGTAGCGCGACTGCCGCGCAGTCATCACGATCGGCACGAAGAAGGTCAGTTGAATACGATCCATGTTGCGCATCAGGCTATAGGTGAGCTTGCCATCATCCATCAAGGCCATCGGTGCGACCGGGAAACCACCGCCCTCGTTCGCGCCATTACAGAGGCTAATCATACTAAGCAGGTGATCGGTTGGCGGCTGGGCATCCACGCTGACCTCGACCTGCATCGGCTGAGGGTTGCGGATGATGGTCCGCACAACACCGATGAAGTACATCAAGAAGCCTCGCAACTGCATCCCCTTGGTGCGCTGGTTGACCTCGCCGCTGAAGCCAATGCCAACCGTATTGGAGACATATTCCATGTGCCCGGTGCTCAGGTCCTTGATGTGAGCGGCATCTACGGGACGCGTCCGCCCCGACATGATGGCCTCCACTGCTTTTTCGACCCGGCGCGGTAGACCTAGATTCGTCGCGAAGTCGTTGCCGGACCCATTCGGCAGCACACCCAGTTGGGGACGTTGATCCTGGGGGACCGCCATCAAGCCGTTGACCACCTCATGAACGGTACCGTCCCCTCCAACTGCCACCACCACATCAACACCGCTTTGTGCCGCCTTTTGGGCCAGCTCGATCGCATGGCGTGGATATTGCGTAGGCTGCCATTCGGTCTCGAATCCTGTCGCCTCAGCGGCAATCTCCAGCAGCGAGCGCAACTTGGGAAAAGCCCGCGCCGCATATCCATGATCAGCGGCGGGGTTGGAAATAACAGTCAGCTTGGCCATGACATGTCTCAAATCGTCAGTACTGCAGCTCGGCAGTCGAGCCGCTTACAGGCAAGAACGAGCTTAGAGGGGCTAAGATACGCGCATTGTCAACGGCGATGCTCATCCAGGAAGTTCACTCCACCCACCGCCCGTACCCCTTTAATCCCCAACCCGGCCAGTTGCTCTCGCCCGCGCGAGGTCAGCAGGTAGGCCGCCGCCGGAAACTTCTTGTTACTGTAGATTAATCCCGCATCCATCAAATCTTCCAGCACTTTGCGCCGCACGCGTCGCGACTTACCACCGTCTAAAGGGTGAATTCGGTAGATTTTGCGCCCGCTCACAAAGCGATGGGATTTAACCACATCGCCACGTGCCAGCGCAAGCAAAACCCGCCGATGCCCTCGCCGCAGCTTCATGGTCGGTTCTCGCGCAGCAGCCAGGGCCATTCCGATGTGGCCGCCAGCAAATCAGAGCGGTCGGCCCGGACATAGATCGCAAAGCGGTCTAGTTCAGTATCACGATCCACGCCAAAGGCGGTGAAAGCGACAAACTCCCCTGCCAGCAGATAGTCATCTGCCAGCCAGTCGTCAAAGGGGTCAGAGGTGGCCCACCCATCTTGGATGAACACGAGCGCTGGGGAAGTGGAGACCAACACATCGCCTTGCCAAGTCGACAGATCGGAGTCAGCAAGCGCTAAACTACGCCGCGCGCGTGAACCCAGTTGGATCATTGGGGTTGCGTTGTCCCGCTCCGTCAATACGTTGAACCACAAGAATTGGAAAGACTGCACTTGATCGGACGCCTGCAATGCGCCATCAAGATCGACTGCCATAACGCTCAGCTCGTGCAGGCCCACCACATCACTCGCCCGGCGTTCATCGAAACGAAGATCAAGCCATCCGTAGATCAGCAGACTGACCATCAACATGCCGCCAATGACAGTGTTGACCGGCAGAGGCAGGCGCGCCTCGGCTAATTGAGCAGCCAACCATTCTGCCCCAGTGACCAAGAGGTCAGCGCCAAACACGGCCAGCAGCGGAAAGAGAACCAGGAAATCACCCGACCCACTTTCCGCGAGGATCAACACAAGCAAGGGCAACACGCCGATCAATAGTACACTGCGCGCAGCGGACCAGCTTTGCCGAACCCGCAGCAGCGACCACAGCAGCCCCGCCCCGCAGATGATCGCCAGCAGCAGGTCGCCCCGAAAATAGATCGCGACGCGCTCAGCCAGCTTGGCCAGGTCAATGAGCATCCAGAAGGTCTCTGTACTGGCTGCTGATGAGCCACCTGCCGGACTCAAAAAGCTCAGGCTAGCCAACAATACCTGATCGACGAAAGGGCGCCAGGCCCCCAAGGCCAGCACCCAGGCAAGGCTCAACCCAAAGACAATACTTGCCCCACCTATGACCTGGAGCAAGCCTTGCCACCAGGGCTGCTCGGATGACGCCCATAGGGCCGCCACCACGCCTAGGCCAATCACCAGGCTGGGCAGCCAAATGGAAGCAGCACAGGCCAAGGCGACACCAGTCCATAACCAGCGCTCACGCTGGGATAGCCAGATCGTCAGCATAACTAACAGCGCCGCCCACAGCTTGAAGTGTGGCCCGCCATAAGCGATGGGGTGCAGCCAGGCGGTCTCAATGCCTAACAGGAGTAGCCCGGCCAGCACACCACCAAATGCCTTAGCTGTGAAATCTGCTGACACTTGATAAACGAGTACCAGAAGCAATAATCCCACACCAACATGAAGCAAGCGTGTGACCGCAATGACATCTAGCCCCAGAAATTGGGCCGACCAAGCCCAACTCCAACTCAGCGCAAAGCGCAAAGGCATATGAATATAGATGATCGATTCGTAAGGAGTGGCTCCGCGCAGCATGGCCTGCCCCAGATACAGATGCACGCTGCTATCCAGGATTAAAGGGGTATGCCACACGCCCATCAGCACAACAGCTATCACGGCAAGGGCGGCGACTAGAGAGAGCGTAATTGGCGCTGCATAGGGTGCGCCAGCGGAGTCACTCGCCAATCACGATCTCCTGCAAAACGAGACGCTCGCCAATCGACTCGCCTTCCAAGCGGATCGGCAGGCGCGCCCCGCTGAAATCATACAAGCCGATCGCCAGTTGATAGCGGCCGGGTGCAACCTCTGGGGGCACCAGCAGCCCATGATTGTCCACGATCACGTCGCCCGGCGTCCAGTTCACTGTCGGATTGGCATTGTTGGCCGGTTCGGCATCGTGCTGGCTGATCAGTGTGTCGTCATCGGCGTAGAGATGCACAAACACCTTATAGCGGGTCGAAATGACCTTATCAGCCTGCCAATATAGCGTCACGCCGAGCGCATCACCAGCCATCAAATCGCCATTGCTCAGCTTATAGCCGGATAATTGAATAGTGTCGCCAAACTGGGCATCCACATCGATTGGCTCATCATCGCTCTCCAAGGCTGGCACCGCATAAGACACCAGCCTGACCTCGCCATACCAAGCCGATTGGACCGGGAAGGCGTCTTGCGTTAGGCGAGCTTCGACTTGGCCGTCAGGGTCCTGCTGCTCAACGCCCCAATAAAGCGCATAGATGCGCTCGTAATCGTCTAACAGACGATCCAGCGTTTCTTGGGTGCTCTCGTCAGGCAGAGGAGCGACATTCGCACCATCCGGGTAGTAGTAAGTAAAGACCTCCCATTGATTAGGCGCGGTCAAGACTATAGCAACCTCATCGCTGTCGAATTGCGCAATCTGTCGCGCGATCCCCCGGTAGTTGTCGCGAGCGTAACTTGGATCATAATAGAGGTTATTCAGGCTGCGGAAGGCGGGCACCAGGGCCAACGTGGCGAAGACCACAAAGACACTGCGCCAGGCCAGACTGGTGAACATTCCGGTCAAGGGGTTCGGTTGGCTCATATCAAAGCCGATCAAGAAGCCACGCACCGCCAGCAGATGCAGCCCCAAGGAGGCGGGCAGCAGGAACTTGAGGAATGACTCAGACAGAATTCCCGTCGGCACCAGGGCGACCAATGGCACCAGCACCCAAAAGGCGATCAGGCCGATGCGCTCCGGGAAGCTCAGGTATGAGGGGCGTTCTTCCAGCGGTGGGAACACACCTGCCGCTGCGAGCAGCAGCAGCGACACCATCCCCAATGTACCTTGCTCTGGCGTCAAGGTCTCGCCATAGCCCAGAACTGTTGTCCAGATTTCCAGCGAGAGAGAATCAGCCCCACCGGCAGGCCACCCCAGGATCTGCCGGACGGCAATCCCAATCCATGGAGCAAAGAGCAGCAGGCTGGCCCCTTGGATCAGTATCCAGGTGAGCAGGCCATGCCCTTTCCTTTCGCGAGAAGCCAACCAGATCAGAAAGACAATCGATTCGGCCAGCAGCACAAATGGGAAGCTGTAGTGTGTGTACAAGCCCAAGGTATTGACCGCGATCAAGCCGCCAATTTGCAGGACCGCTTTCCGCCCATTGAAGTGTCCCTGACGCATCGCATTGGGGAGTTTTAACACCTGCACCGTCAGCAAAATCGATGCGGCAGAGAGCAAGGCCAACAGCGCGTACATTCGCGCTTCCTGACTATAGTAAATGTGAAACGGGCTCAGCGCGATCATGAGGGCCGTAAGGGCACCGACCCGTCGATCAAAAAACTGAGCGCCAATCGTGCTCATCACAGCGACAGTCAATACGCCCGCCAGTGCGGAGAAGCTGCGCAAACCAAACTCACTGGCGCCCAGCACGCTTCGCCAGCCCGCCAATAACAGATAGTAGCCGGGTGGATGAATGTCACCGCCCGCCCCATCCAGGATCAGCGCAACCGAGCGCTCAGCGATGCGAGCTGAGTTGCCTTCGTCGTTCCAAAAAGACTGAACATCAAGGCGGTAGAAGCGCAAGCCAGCGGCCAGCAGCAAACACACGACGATGACCGGTAAGTAGACGCCCTTCGGCATCGTGAATGTTAAGGGAATCTCAGCTAGACTGTTTGCCTGATCCGTCACGCTGAGTTTGCCCTCCGACTTGTGCGCAGCAGACCAACACTCACCAAGCCGATCAGCGTCAGCACAGGTGGCAGCAGATAAGGCCAAGCCTGACCGCGCCGCACCACATAGCGTTCGATTCGTGCATTCCCTTCAACAGTGAGTTCAACCTGATGCTCGGCTTGTAGACCGCTCCAAGTGACTTCAGGCGGGCAAGGATCAATCTGCGGGATTGTCTGACCATCGACGCGCAGCGTCACCTGGCAGCCGTCAGCCTCAGCCAATCGAATGGACAGAGCGCTTCCCTCAAATCGGAGGTTCGTCTGCTGAGTGTCGCCAATCTCTTGTCGCTCAACCACCCAATGATCCGCCGCGTGGCTACCCAGGCCCATCACGCCAGGCTGTGCTGTGTAGTCTTGCATCGAATGATAGACCGGCTGCAAAGTGAAATCCGGCTCAGCCATCTGAAAGAAGGCTTCGGGGCGGCGTTCACTTAACCACACATCGTCGGCTCGTTTGAAGTACCAGAAGTTCACGACGCCCATCCAGGGCCATTCGGCTTCGGCCCGCTCATAGGCTAAGGTCGCCCAGCGCGCCTGTTGATCGGTTGAAACGCGACCAAAGCGCGGCTCAACATCCTCCGGCGCGACATTCCAGTTCATCTCACTAATCCAGATGGCTTTGTGCGCGTCGCCGTGCCGCACCATCACATCGCGAATGTAGAGATTCCGCGAGTAATTCACCACTAAAGGTCGCATCCGCCGGTCGTATGGCCCAGACCAAAGTCCGTAGCCCTGCATCGCCAAGATGTCGAAGCAGTCACCCACCCCAGCATCATACATGCGCTCGAGAAAGAGGAAGTCGTTGAAGTCGCGCCCGCTCAACTCAGAGGTTGGAGCCAGAGCCCCGGTGATAATCACCGCATCCGGGTTCACCTCTTTGATCGCCCGATATGTCTGGCACAATAGGTCGGTGTAATCAACTGGGTTGACGTCGTATTCACCCCATTCAGGGTAGATGTTCGGCTCGTTCCAAATCTGATAATAGGTGATCCGTCCTCGGTAATGCTCAGCCAGCACCGCGGCATAGCGCGCAAAATCGGCAAAGTCGTCGGGTGGGGCAAACGCGCCCATCTCGTTGCCGACTGCGCGGCTCCAGGCCGGTGGATTGTCGACGCGGGCGATGATCTCTAGATCATACTGCTCGGCCAAGTCAACGATGTTGTCGTACTTAATCCAAGCGTCAACCCCGTCTGGATCGTTACGCCGGTCGATGAAATCGCCACGCCCGTGAATCTCAATGTCTTCCCAGGGAAACTCCTGCCGAATCCAGTGGAATCCGGCTTCAGCGATCAACCGGACCTGCTCTTCGCGCTTGGCAACTTCGACTTCATGATGAAGGAAAGTGTTGATCCCAAAGGGATTGACCGAAGCATGATCGATCTCAGCGTATGGGTCAAGGTCTAGCGGTGGGCGCAGCGATCCAAAGACCCACTGCACCAAGCCACGCACTTGCCCGACGGTTTCTTCTTCCCCGGTGATACCAAAGGCAGCATCAGACAAAGGCTGTCGAAATGCGACGACCATCACGATCAGGCTAACGAGTCCAGCGCTGAACCACACAACAGGTTGTTTGATCATGCGGACCAGTATAACGTCCTACCCAGGGCTGCCCCATACGCGACTCTGCCGGGCTATTCAGTGCCCCAAATGCGCAGCACCCCATCCCGATGCCCGACGGCCAGCCATAGACGCCCCTCAACATCTTGGACAGCCGCCAGATTGGAACTAATCCGGCCACCGACGGGCACCTGCCAAATCGCTGCTGCCCCATTGACTGTACGCTGGATACCAGCTAGCTCCGTGCTGTCCGGATTCATCGCCACTAACTCGATCTGTCCATCGCCGTTGAAATCGCCTGCAATTCCCATATCGAGATTGGGTGAGCCGATGATGTGCGTCGTGTAGCCAGGGACATCTGCCACGCGCACCAGCCGATCACCTTGCCATTGGAAGAATTCAGCCACCCGCCCCAGATGCGGCGTCAGCACATCGACGAGTTCGACCTCGCCATTGGGGCCGAAGGGGCCGACTGCTATCTTGTGCCGCCAACGATTCCCTTGTCCGATTGGCTCGCCGGTCGCGACCTCGTCGCCGCGCTCGTCGAAGACCACCAGTTGAGCGCCGCTGCCTGGACCAGCGCGGGTAGCGACAATGTCGCGCTGGCCGTCGTTATTCAAGTCTTCCCAAATCGGAGAGATTGCCTCGAAGACAAATGGGGGCTCCGCGCCGACAGTCCACAGCAGCCCACCACCTTGGTCAAACAAGGCGATCTCACCACCTTCCAGGTCATCGCCCATAATGCCATGCGCGTAGCGATCCGTCGCCTGCGTCTGCGTCAGGATGCGACCAGCCTCATCCACCAGTAAGCGAGCATCTGGCTGTAAATTCAGATCAGCAATACGCCCTAATTCTGTTTCACCATCCCAGATCACCAGGTCGCCACTGCCTGCGACGTAGACCAGTCGTCCATCTGGCAGCGGTGTGGGATGGGAGCGGTTTGAGGCATCCTCCGGCGGGACAATCAACTCGGCTTGCTCGCCTTGCATTCGCAGTAGTGGCGGCATTCCAGCGGGCAGTTGATCGACATTCAAGGCGACGGACTGCACCTGCTCTGAATTCAATCGGAAAGCCTGCACCTCACCGGTGTTCAAGACTACAACCCACAGCGTGTCGTCTCCCAATGGGGCAGCGACCACCCAGTTGGGCGTGCCATTTAAGCTCAGGTCACGAGGCGTTGCGTCAGGCAGTCGTCCCTGCCCTTCTACCAGGCGATTGCCATCCAGCCGGTGTGCAGGCACGGCCCACAGGATTGGTGCATCCGATGCGGCTGGCGGCAACGAGGTTGCCTCTTGAGCTTGCTCGCTTGGAATTGAGGTGGCCGTTGGCTCCGGCAATGGCGTCGCAGTAAGGTTAACAGCTTCGGCGGCCGGGCTAGCGTTGCACGCACTCAGCATTGTGGCAAAGACAAAACCAAATAGTAGAACCTTCCACTTCATGGTGGCTCCTCAATACAAATCCTGATTGTGGTAATCCGACTAACAGATGGGAAGTTGGCCCAGAATCTTACGACCTACAACGGCAGAAGCCGGTGCGCTACCTGGGCCAGAATAGCCGCTAAGAAGACGCTAGCCAGAAAGACGTTGGTGGCCACAAACAAGCGAATAGCGACCGGTCGCTCCGGGTGGCGTAGTAAGCGCAGGCTGCCACTGAGCATCCACAAAGCGACGGCGGCAACCGGCAGAGCATAGAGCCAGCCCATGCCAGGCGCAAAGGCTAACGCCAGCGCTGCCAGGATGGTGCTGAGGACGTGGACCAGAATCCAGCGCGCAGTGTGCTGATCGGTCGTAGTGACCGGCAGCATTGGCACATCCACACGACTGTAGTCCTCTTTGTAAAAGAGAGCCAAAGCCCAGAAATGCGCAGGCGTCCAGAGGAAAACCAACAGTGCTAACGTGATCACTGCCGGATCGCTGGCGGCTCCAACAGCGGCTCCGCCGGTCATCACAGCACAGGAGCCTGCGGCCCCACCGATGACAATATTCAGGATGCTGCGCGGCTTCAGCCAGATTGTATAGACAATCACATAGATTACCGCGCCAGCCGCCAGCCAGAAGGCCATCACCGGGTTGAAAAACAGCGTCGGCACGACGCCCAGCAAGATCATCGCCAGTGCCATCCATAAGACCGTGTCAGGCCGATTGAAGCGGGCCATTGGCAGCGGGCGCTTGCGGGTACGGCTCATTTGGGCGTCGCGTTCGCGTTCGAGGTACTGGTTAATCGCGGAGGCACCACCCGCCGCCAGCAGTCCGGTCAGCAGCACGGCTCCAAACGCCAAAACGGACGGCAATCCTCGTGCCCCCAGGAACAATCCAGCGACGGCGGCAAACAGCAGCAGCGAAACCACACGCAGCTTGAACAAGGTCGCCAGTAGTTGCAGCAGTTCTCGAAAGCTCATGGATTGGCGTACGGCGTGTGGCGCATCTAAAGCCATGCGGTGTTGTCCCTCAAAGTGCTGTGAGCGAGGACGTTTAGTCAATTTGATTGTTACGAAAATCTCAAAGCAAACCAATCATATCCCAAACATAAGGGCCGGTCGAATCCGTTCGCTCGGAGTGATGATCGAATTACCGGGCGATTCGGCCTGTCTTGCTCTATAATCAGGCGAAACAGTCACCAGTCGGGAGGACGCTTTGTCGATTCCAACGTTTCAACTACGCATTTCAGATGACGAATATCAGGTCCGCTGCGATCAATTAAGGGAACACGCCAGCGATCGAGGACTAAAGGGGGTGATCCTCTTTGATGCCGACTATATTCGTTACTATACGGGTTTTCACTTCCTGCCGACTGAACGTCCGATGGCCTTCGCGCTGAACGATAGGGGTGAACGCGCTCTGTTCGTCCCACGGCTTGAGCTTGAACATGCCAAAGCCAATGCTCTGATTGAGCGCGTCGAGCACTACCCAGAATATCCTGGCGATCCACACCCGATGATGGGCCTGCGCGATCTTCTGGCCGATATGGGGATCACCGAACAGATCGGAGCTGACGAAGACGGCTATCCTTGGGTAGTTGGCTATCGCGGCCCCACGCTCTCGACTGTTACTGAGGCGAGCGTCACCCGGCTGCGCGAATTCATCGAAGATCAGATGGCCATCAAGTCGCCAGCCGAGATCGAACTGCTGCGAGAGAGCGTGCGCTGGGCCAATCTCGCTCATGTCTTGTTGCAACGCTATACGGTCGTGGGCGCATCTGAAACTGAGGTCAGCGAACGTGCCAGCCGTGAAGCCACCCATGCGATGCTCGACGCGATCGGCCCGATCTATCGCGCGCAGAGCCCGAGTTATGGTGGGGCAATGGCCGGCTATCGCGGCCAAATTGGACGTAACTCGGCTATCCCTCACGCCTTAGCCGCTGATATTCG
>JAADYZ010000260.1 GCA_010092775.1 Chloroflexota bacterium | reverse complement strand
AGATGTGTATAAGAGACAGCTCTACAATGTCGCGGATGGTTAACCCGTACTCCTCTGCGATGCTGCCCAAGACTTCACCAGCTGCCACCACATGCAGCGGATTCTCACAACCTGGATCGATGGTCGGCTCGACGGCGTCGCCGTCCGGCCCGCCCTCGCTGTCAACAGATCCGTCGGCGCCATCGTCGCTTGGCGCCTCAGCGACCACGTCACCCGGTTCGACCCCCTCTGCCAGAGGGGGAATCTGAGAGGTTGCGCTGGTGGTGGGCAGCACAACCACCTGCTCATCGCCGCTGCGGCTGTCCCAAACGCGCAGCACGATCAAGGTGACAATCAGCGACACTAAGCCGGGGACGACAATCAGGATCAGGATGGATCGTTGTTGCTTCATAGGGGGCAGCACTGGCCTCGATAGATCTGTGGTGTCAGTCAGTGCAACCATATCCAATGCCTGCCGATCAGACAAGTGAAGTTTGACCCACTCCTCGATCTGCGTTAAACTTGTTGCTGAGGCAACTAATATGACAAACAAGCAGGGCTCGCATTCCAACCGCATCAATTTGGATGATGCGCCCGCCTACCTCATTCAACGGACGGCCCGCCTGTTGCGCTGGCATTTTATGCGAACTTTTATCGGCGCTCACAGTGGTGTCACACCAGAGCAGTGGATGCTGCTCAATCGGCTGCGCGAGTACGGGAAGCTCTCTCAGGTCGACCTGACCGACAGGGCCTTTCGAGACCGCCCCAACATCACGCGCATGTTGGAAAAGCTGGAACAGCGCGGCCTGGTAGAGCGTGAGCCAGACCCCGAAGATGGCCGACGGCAGTTGGTCACGCTGACAGATCAGGGCGAGCGCTTTCTGGAAGCGGCAGCACCGCTAGCGCTGGAAGAACGGCAAGTGGTATATGCGGGCTTGAGTTCAGATGACATTGAACTTCTGCGACGCGTCTTAGCGCAGATTGAACAGAACATCCTGGATTCGGCGGAAAGGGATTGAAGGCTGTGGGCGAAGTGTTCTAATTCGGGCTTGAATTTATCTATATTGTTGCTATAGCAACAAGTGGACGAGGTATGCATGTTCGTGAGACGCGTTGGACCCTGGCAGATCAAAATACAAGTTGAGCCGGTCCTTTACAGCCAGGCGGAGCTAACCCGTACCTATGAACAGGTGGCCGGGCTGTGGCACACCGGACTCACCTGGGCTGGCTATCAGGAAGCTTATCGCAGCGCTTTTGAACAATTGGTGCAGCTGGGTTGGTTCAAGCATATTGCCTCCGGCGAGCGGATATTGGACTGCGGGATCGGCAGTGGTGCTTTCAGCCAGGCCTTCTTGCGTGTGCTGGACCGTAATTTGCAGTTGCACGGTGTCGACTTATCGTCGCAGATGTTGGAGCAGACGGAGGAAAAACTGACTCAATCTGCCCATTTGAGTCGCCAGGATGCCGGGCACCTGGCCTATCCGATGGCCAGCTTTGGGGCTGTTCTCTCTGCTCACATGCTGGAACATTTTGAGCAGCCGTTAAGCGGAATCCAAGAGATGGTGCGTGTGCTGCGGCCAGGTGGCGTGCTGGTTTTATCTTTTACACGCCGCAGTCCCGTCAGCGCGGCGATGAGCGCATTTTGGCGCAATCGTTCATTTACCTCAGCGGATATGTTGGATTGGTTGAGGCAAGCCGGACTAAGCGATCGTTATGTGCTATCGTATGCGCTAGGATCAACCCGTTGGGTCAGCCTATGTGTAGTAGGACGCAAACCATAATGCTGAACGAATGAACGACGACCAACGCGACCAGCAGCTTCAGCTTTGGGGTTGGGGACTGTTCGTCATCTCAGCGGGATTCTTCCTGGCGGGGAGCCTGCGCAATGGCGACTGGCTGAGTTTTGCAGGCAGCGCTTTCTTTTTGATCGCCTGTTTCGTGTTCATTTATCAACTCATCCAGAGCTAAGCGTCCAGATTTCCTGTTGGCAGTGGGAAAGAAGGCCAGTACACTTGATGTATGAGCAATCACCCGCCTTCCTCACCCGATCGCTTGCGTCGTTTTGCCGTCGTCACAGGCTTGACTGCCCTGGGACTGGCCGCAGCGGCCCGCCTGTATTCGATGACGATCGAACCGAATCAACTGCGCATTGAACGGCTGCGCCTAGCCCTGCCGCGCCTGCCTAAAGAATTTGACGGCTACTGCATCGTTCAATTGAGCGATCTACATTTCGGACCGGCCTTGGCTCTACCCACCGTCCTGCGGGGCATCGAACTGACCCAGGCCCTTGCTCCCGACCTGATTGTGCTCACCGGCGACCTCACAACCTATTGGTTGGAAGAGGATCGTATGGTGCACGCGCTGCGCCAATTGGCCGCCCCCGATGGCGTCTATGCCATTCTTGGCAATCATGATCATTATGCAAGCGTCGATACCGAGGGTTTGCGCTTTGCTCTGGAACGGGCGGGCGTGGTCGAACTGCGTAACCGCCATGTGCGCATTGAACGAGACGGGGCAGGGATCTATTTAGCCGGTGTGGACGATATTCTGTTTGATCAGGGTGATTTAATGCAGGCGCTTGATGGCATCCCAGATGGCGCGGCGACCGTCCTGCTGGCGCATGAACCCGACTATGCTGACCTTGCTGCATCCACAGGCAAAGTCGATGTTCAGCTCTCTGGACACACACATGGCGGCCAGATCGTCTTGTTTGGTCAATCCGTCGTGAAACCGCTGTTGCAGTTAGGGGTGAAGTACATCAGTGGCCTGTATCGGGTGCCCGGCCCCACCCGCGACATGGCTCTCTATACCAGCCGCGGTCTGGGGCGCGGCCCCTTGCTGCGCTGGAACGCGCCGCCGGAAATCACAGAAATTCGCCTGATTGCAGGGTCACCAACTGAGTAAGCGCTTCGGCGTGATCCGCACCAGCACGCTGTTCCTCGCCAAGTCCTTTTGAATGCTCCAACTGTATTTCTGTTGAAACTTTGCCGCGATCGCCTCTAAATCGTCCGGGCTGTTGTCAAGCTCAGCGCTTCCCTCCAGGATGACCGGCTTGACGCCATCCTCCAGGGCTACCGATACTTTTGGATTCGCTTGAATGTTGGCGATCTTCTGCGTCTTGGCCTCCGTCACAAACCAAATCCGATCGGCGTACCAGACAAACCACACCGGGACCAGGTGGGGACGGCCATCTTTCCGCACAGAGGCCAGCCAGATGTTGTCTTCCTTCTCCAAACGTGGGCGGGCATGGGCTAGTCGCTCGGGGTTAATGGTCGATGCTGTCATCTGTGCTGCTCACCTTGAGTAAAAAGGGCACCCGTTGGGTGCCCTCGCCTTATGCCGATTATTCCGGTCGCTCGTCCAGCTCCATCTCGATGTCTATTGCCTCACCATCCCGCACGATTGAAACGGTCACGACCTCACCCGCGCTGGTATTAGTCACCAGATAACCGATCAGCTCGTCAAAGTTGCGGATTCGAACCCCATTGATGGCGGTGATAATATCGCCGCCCAACAACAAGGGGCTGCCGCGGAAGATCACCTCGTCATCGCCGCCGAGCAGGCCCGCCCGGTCAGCCGCCGCCCCCGGTACAACCTCACTGATCAACACGCCCTCCGCCACCGGCAGATCAAACTCAAGCGAGAGTTCTGCCAGCGTCACTTCAGCGTTCGAGCTGATGCCCATGTAAGGGTAGCGAACCTCACCGGTCGCGATGATCTGATCGGAGATGCGCTTGGCCGTGTTGGCAGGAACCGCGAAGCTGATCCCGGTGAAGAAACCGGTCTCAGTGCGGATCGCATAGTTGACGCCAATGACTTCGCCGCTCGAATTCAGCAGCGGCCCACCAGAGTTACCCGGATTGATGGCCGCGTCGGTCTGGATGATCAGCGGATTGCTGAAGAAGCCACCGGCAGAGGTGGTGACCTGGCTAGGCAGAGCACGCCCCAAGGCGCTAATGAAGCCTACCGTCATCGTGCCAGAGAGGCCCAGCGGATTACCGATGGCAATCACGCGCTGGCCGACCAGCAGCGCTTCAGAGTCGGCAAAATTCAAGCTAACCAGTTCGTCGTCGCCGGGGTCAATTTCGAGCACGGCAATATCAGCGAAGGGGTCCGACCCGCGTACCTCAGCCTCATAGACGCGACCGTCAATAAAGGTCACCCGGACGGCATTTGCATCTTCGATGACATGGTCATTGGTGATGATGAGGCCGGAAGGATCGATCACAAAGCCTGAACCTTCCCCTACATCAATCAGGTCACCTTCGCTCGGACCTTCTCGGCTCACATCAATACTGACCACCGCTGGGCTGGCGCGCTGGTACAAGTTGATCAGCAATTGTTCTTCAGCGTCTGCCTGAGAGATTAGGTCATCTGGCAGGGGGGTGGGCGTCACAACGGCCACTTGAGTGTCGTCGACGGCCGTTTCATCGTCACCTGCAACGTTCTCATCGTTAGCCACGCCATCAACAATGACGGCTTCACCATCACCGTCGTTGCTAAGGCCCAGGGTAGAAAGCGCCGAGGTACAGGCCAGCATCGCCAGAGCCAGAACAACGATAACAAACAGTAGGGGCTGTCGTCGCCCTCTGCGATGGCGGGTTGTGTGTGTTTGTTCCATTAGGTCCATTCGAGATCGTCCTCTTGATTCCCATCTATCAGCGTTCTTTGAGTGTAGCGAACGGCACCTTGCAAGCGCCTCGCGCTTTCCCCGGAAGTCTTGGGCCAAATCGCGCGGGCGGCCTAGGTGTAGTTCTCCCCGTCCATCTCACCTTCATAAGGACCGTGCAAGTACATTCGCGCTAGCTCCCTGAAGAGGGCCTTTTCGCGTTCAGTCAGATTGGCAGGCACTTCCACGTTGACACGCACATAAAGGTCGCCATACTGGTCTGCCTGTTTGAGCTTAGGCATCCCACGACCGCGCAGGCGGATGAGTTGGCCATTCTGTGTTCCTTCATTAATCCGCAGGGTGACCTTACCAGTGACTGTCTCCACCTGCACTTCACCACCCAACACTGCTGTGTAGAGGTCGATCAAGATGTCCTCGTAGAGGTCGTCGCCATCCCGCTCGAAACGCTCATCCTCCAACACCTTGACAATCAAGTACAGGTCGCCAGCTTGTCCAGTGCGCCCCACCATGCCCTCGCCAGCGATCCGCACTTTGGTTCCGGTGCGAACGCCGCGCGGTATTTTGACTTGCTTGCGGCTGCCATCCTTACTGATGAGGCGGGTGGTGCCATGAAAGGCTTCTTCAAGCGTTACCTCGACTTCTGTATCCAGGTCGCGCCCCCGCTGGCGCTCTCTGGCTCGCTCTGTCCGTGGGGTACCGTAAGCCTGCTGGAGCAGTTCGTCAAAATCACCGGCCCCGCTAGCCGCCCTGAAGCCCTCATTACTGCCAAAGATCACGCGGAAAAACTCAGAGAAGATGTCGGCACTGCTGCCCGTATACTCGACACGCTGTCCACCCGGAAACCCACCGGACCACTGCGACCAATCGTAGGTGCCTGCGCCCCCACCGGTTTGCTGCCACCGCTGGTAGCTCGCACCCAGTTGATCGTATTTGGCCCGTTTATCCGGGTCACTGAGGACCTGATAGGCTTCGTTGACGTCTTTGAAGCGTTCAGCCGCGTCGGGCGCATCATTCACATCGGGATGGAGTTCACGCGCCAATCGACGGTACGCTTTTTTGATTTCTTTTTCATCGGCGTCCTTATTGACGCCCAGAATCTTGTAGTAATCCTTATATTCCATTACTTGCCATCCTCGACTAAGCTGTACCGGTTTCGTCTACAAATCTGTACCATACATTGTAAAGGTTGGGCCGTTGCATCTGCCACTGCGGCGGCGCTTTCTTGCATGAGTTTTATGCGTTTCAAGGCGAATAGGCGGCTGTTTGGGTGGCGCGAACGACCCGTCGTTTCGCTTCAGATAGCTAACGATATATGATATAATAAGTCCCATGACGATCTGTAAAAATAGCACAGGCGTTTTTGCAAACCCAGTCTAGGATGTGCTAAGATGCTTGTGATCTTTAGCACAACGTACCTCTGAAAAACTGGTGCCAAGAGATCACAAGATTGACCCTCGCCCAGACTGACCCGACGGGAGAAATACGTGCTCATCGAACAGTATCTACCCATTGCGATTCTACTAGCTATTGCTATCGTTCTCAGTCTGATTGTTGTGTTCATCTCCCGGATCATGGGCCCCTTCCGCCCAACAGCCAAGAAGCTCTCACCCTATGAGTCGGGCATGACACCAATGGGCCCAGCAGTACGGCGCTTCCCGGTTAAGTTTTATCTGGTGGCGGTGCTGTTCATCCTGTTTGATGTGGAAGTGATCTTCCTGCTGCCCTACTCTATTTTGGTGCAGGATTTAGGCGTCTATGGGCTGATCACAGTTAGCATTTTTCTCACGGTATTGACAATCGGTTTCATTTATGAGTGGAAAAAGGGAGCCTTAGAATGGGAGTAACGCAACGACTCGGTGAAATGGGCATTGTGACCACAACGCTGGAGCAGGCCGTCAATTGGGGCCGGACCCGCGCGATGTGGCCGATGCTATTTGGATTGGCCTGCTGCGCGATCGAGATGATGGCGACCCAGGCTGCTCATCATGATGCATCGCGCTTCGGCATGGAATTGATGCGGGCCTCACCCCGTCAGAGCGACCTGATGATCGTCGCTGGGCGCGTCAGCCGTAAGATGGCCCCGGTGCTGCGCCGCCTTTACGATCAGATGCCAGACCCCAAGTGGGTTATCTCGATGGGCGACTGCGCAAGCTGCGGTGGTGTTTTCAACAACTATGCCATTCTCCAGGGCGTCGATGAGATTGTGCCAGTCGATGTCTATGTGGCAGGCTGCCCTCCCCGCCCAGAGCAGTTGTTTCATGGCATCATGACCTTGCAAGAGAAGGTTATGGAAAGCAAGATCAAGGATTGGGCCTAAGGCTCAGCTAGCATAAGGGATCAGCATGCACGCCAAGTTAGCGATTTCAGAAATTGTCGAGCAGCTCAAGACGAGCTTTAGTGATCACGTGGATGAGGTGGTCGAGTTTCGCGGCGATACAACCGTAGTTGTCAAGGCTGAGGGTCTGATCGACGTACTGACCCAGCTTCGGCACGGCGACGGAATGAAGTTCAACCTGCTGTCTGACCTCAGCGCGATTGACTACTATCCCAACGAGCCACGCTTTCACGTCATCTATACGCTGTTCTCCATTGCTTATAATCAAGGCCTGCGCATCAAAGCGCTGACCGGTGATGATAATCCGCATCTGCCGACTGTCACCAGCATCTGGCCCAGTGCCGATTATGCTGAGCGCGAGGTTTTTGATCTGTTTGGCGTCGTCTTTGATGGTCACCCTGATCCGCGTCGCATCCTGATGCCGCACGACTGGACTGGCCATCCCCTGCGCAAGGATTATCCGCTTGGTTATGAAGAGGTGCAGTTCAGCTTCAACTATGAGCGGGTTCAATCCCAGAAGCCACATCCGAAAGAATAGAACGAGACGCGCTGAATCAAAGGACACATTCTCATGGAGATTAATGCCGCAACTACCGGCATTGACAGCGATAAGCAAACGGTCGAACTAGCCTTAGATGAACTTAAGGGGCGCGTCAGTGACCGTGCCTTTAGTGGCGATACGCTGCTGCTGAATATGGGCCCTCAGCATCCCAGCACACATGGCGTGCTGCGTTTGCTGCTCGAACTGGACGGCGAGACGATTGTCTCCTGTGAGCCAGATATTGGCTTCTTGCACACCGGCATCGAGAAGAACATGGAGGCCAAGACCTACGAAAAAGCCCTCGTAATGACCGACCGTATCGACTACTTGAATACACAGGGCAACAATTTCGTTTACAGCTTGGCGATCGAAAAGCTCGTTGAGCTGGATGTGCCGCTGCGTGCCCAGTACATTCGCGTGCTGGTGGCGGAACTCCAGCGTGTTGCCAGCCATCTGGTCTGGCTCGCGACACATGTCCTCGATATGGGCGCGACTAGTATGATGCTTTACTGCTTCCGCGACCGCGAGATCATTCTCGACCTGTTAGAGATGATCTCAGGCCAGCGTATGATGGGCAGCTACTGCCGTCCAGGTGGCGTCTGGCGCGACCTGCCCGATGAATTCATCCCGGCAGTCCGCGATTTCCTGAAAACCCAGCCGCGCCGCTTGGACGATTACCAGCGCCTGCTTGATAAAAACCCGCTCTGGATCGATCGAACCCAGGGTATTGGTACACTGACGCCAGATCAGGCGGTAGCCTTGAATTTATCTGGCCCGATCATGCGTGGCTCTGGTATCAACTTCGATCTGCGTAAGGCTCAACCCTACTCGGCCTACGATCACTTCGACTTCGACGTGCCGACGGGCGATCATGGCGACGTTTACGATCGTTACATTGTGCGGATGCAGGAAATGCGCGAGTCGCTGAAGATCATCAAGCAAGCGCTGGACAACCTGCCAGAAGGCCCCTTCCGCAGCGACAATCGCAAGTTCGTGCCACCACCTCGCGCCGAACTGGGCCAAAGCATGGAAGCGGTGATTCACCATTTCAAGCTGTGGACCGAAGGCTTCAAGGCTCCGGCTGGTGAGGTGTATGTGCGCGTCGAATCGCCGCGTGGTGAGTTGGGTGTGCTGCTGGCTGGTGATGGCGGCCCCAAGCCCTACCGGGTTCACTTCCGTACCCCTTCGTTCTATGCAATCCAGGCCATGAAATACATGGCTCCAGGGCACCTGGTAGCTGACCTGGTCGGGATTATTGGTAGTACTGACTTTGTTCTGGGCGACTGCGATCGCTAGACCGAAACGAGACGATTATGTCGTTGATGGACACCCGTAAAGCAGACGTTGAACATCATCTGGGTAAGTACCCAGACAAGCTCTCGGCGATCATGCCGCTGTTATACATCGCCCAGGAAGAATATGGCTACATCACCAACGAGGCGGTCGAGGAGATCGCCAACCTGCTTGATGTCGATACGACGCACGTGCGCGGCATCATGGGGTTCTACGTGATGTATCATGACGAGCCTAAGGGCAAGTATCTGGTTTACATCTGTACCGATCTGCCCTGCGCACTGAAGGGCGCTGAGGCCTTCAGCCAGCGCATGTGTGATCACCTAGGGGTGGAAGCGGGCGGTACCACTGAGGATGGTCTCTTCACGCTTGAGGAGATGATGTGCCTTGGTGCCTGTCATCGGACGCAGGTGATGCAAGTCAACTTCCAATTCCATGAGAATATGGATGACGAAAAGGCCATTAAACTATTCGAGGAACTGCGCCGCGAGCATGAGGTCTCCAAGCCGTTTAGCGGCGAGTGATCATGCCCGCATCATTGCCTTGTGGGAGCAAGCTGGCCTGGAACACAAACCGGCTGGCCGCGACACAGCAAAGGCTTTTGCTGATCAGCTTTCACAGGGTATGATTGCCATCGGAGTGGAAAACTCGGTAGGAGAATTGATCGGCACCGTCTTTGCCACCCATGATGCGCGCAAAGGTTGGATCAACCGTCTCGCTGTGCATCCCGATTATCGTCGTAGGGGCGTGGCCCAACAACTCATTGAGGCGGCTGAAGCGGCCCTCCACGCAGAAGGGCTTGAGATTATCGCGGCACTGATTGAACCTGAGAACGGCGCCTCCATCGCGCTATTCTCTGCCGCCGGATACAGCACTTATCCTGGCATCGTTTACATGACCAAACGTGAACGTCCTGAGATTTAAGAGGATGACCCTGTCATGACCTACCTTGTACTGCGTAATCGCGACATTCCAGACATTAAAGAGATCGACAGCTATATCGCCAATGGCGGTTATGAAGGCCTGAAGAAGGCTGTCCAGATGCAGCCAGAAGACGTCATCACGACGGTGCGTGATTCCGGTCTGCGTGGGCGTGGCGGTGCGGGCTTCCCGACTGGGGTGAAGTGGAACTTCATCCCCAAAGATGCCGAAGAAGTCTATATCGCCGTGAACGCCGATGAAAGCGAGCCGGGCACCTTCAAAGATCGCGAGATCATGGAGGAGAATCCGCACCAGCTTCTAGAAGGCTCATTGATTGCCGCTTGGGCGACCAAAGCCGAGACGATCTATATCTACATTCGCGGCGAGTATTGGGATATCGCAGACCTGCTTGACGAAAAGATCGAAGAGGCTCGCGCCAAAGGGTTCATCGGTCAGAGCATTCTAGGCACCGGGTGGAACTGCGAAGTCTACACCCATCGTGGTGCGGGCGCTTACATCTGTGGTGAGGAGACTGCTCTACTCAACTCGTTGGAAGGCAAGCGCGGTCAGCCGCGCATCAAACCACCCTTCCCGGCGGTGAACGGCCTCTACAACAAGCCGACCGTCATCAACAACGTCGAGACCTTGGCCTGTGTGCCCTACATCCTGGATCAAGGTGTTGAGGCCTTCCGTCAATTTGGCACGGAAAAAAGCCCTGGGACCAAGGTGTTCTGCATGAGTGGCCATGTCAATAATCCTGGCAACATCGAACTGCCGATGGGCGAGGAAGCCACCTTCCGCAAGCTGATTGAGATGGCAGGTGGTATGGTCGATGGCATCGCGCCCAAGGGTATCTTACCGGCTGGCGCGAGTGCAGCGATCCTTCCGGCGACAGACGAGATTCTCGATCTACCATTGGACTACGAGTCACTCCAGCCTTACGGGACCGGCCTTGGCTCGGCCTCGGTGATCATCTTGAACGAGACCGTCGATATGGTCTGGGCCGCCCAGAAGATGACGACCTTTTTCGCCCACGAGTCCTGCGGGCAGTGCACGCCCTGCCGTGAGGGAACCTACTGGTTGGAGCGCGTCTACGAACGCTTTGATCATCAGATGGCTGATGACCAGGACATCATTTTGCTCGATAACGTCGCTGGGCAGATGACGGGCAAATGCATCTGTGCACTCGGTGAGTTCGCAGTCAACCCCGTCCGTGCGACGATCAAGCACTTCCCGGATGACTACAAGCAGGCCGCTGCACGCCAGGCTGAGCAAGACGCTGCGCCTGAGCCGGTTGCTGGAGACTAAGCCTGATCTATGGTTGAACACATCGCCTCCGCCACCATTGACGATCTGTGGGCACTGCCGTCTGATGTGCATGCTGAACTGATTCGTGGGGAGATCGTTGAGATGGCGCCAACCGGAACGCCGCATGGCAATCTGAGTGCATCGATACACCTGGTGATTGGCCCCTTCATCAAAGCGAACAAGCTGGGTAAGTCCTACATCGCCGAAACAGGTTTCATCTTGTTTGATAATCCGCCGACCGTCCGTGTGCCGGATGTGGCATTTGTGCGCCAGGACCGACTGAATCTCGACACAGGTACATTCTTTCCAGGCCCTCCTGATCTCGCAGTTGAGGTTGTGTCCCCGTCTGACCGTGCGGACGACATCAACGGCAAGATCAATCAGTATCTTGAGGCGGGCACCTTAGAAGTGTGGGTCGTTTATCCAAGTGATCGCTCGATGATGATTTTTACGCCAGATGAGACCCGGCGCCTGACCGGGGCCGACCAACTGGATCGCAGTGCGGCGCTGCCCGGATTGAGCGTACAGGTGTCAGCCCTGCTTGACTACTATGGGGAGGAGCAATGACCGACGCTGCTCTGAACCTCAGGCTAGGTCCACCCGATTTAACTCTAGAGGTCATCTCCCCAAGTGAGCGAGCCGCCGCAGTCGATGACAAAATCGCACCGTATATTGATGCAGGGGCGCAAGAAGTGTGGGTGATGTACCCAACCAAACGCAGGATCCATATCTATCCTGCTGATCAGGTCTTATGCTTCTCAATTGATGATGAGCTGACCGGTAGTAGCGTGCTGCCAGGGTTTTCCACCCCTATGCAGCACATCTTCAGACGCTCTTTGAAGAGTGACGAGTAACCCAATAGAAACAGGACGAGCCTTATGTCAGAAGAACTCGTTACGTTAACAGTAGACGGCGTAGAGTACCAGGTGCCAAAAGGGATGAACCTGGTCGACGCAGCCAAGCGCTATGCCGACAATGACATCCCGGTATTCTGCTATCATCCGAAACTGGGTCATGCTGGCAACTGCCGCATGTGCCTGGTCGAGTTGGGGACGCCGCGCCGCAATCGCCAGACTGGTGAGATGGAGTTGGCATGGTTCCCTTCCCCACAGACGGCCTGTACGCAGTACGTCAGTGAGGGGATGCACATCAAGACGACCACCGACAAGGTCGTCGATGGCCGGCGCGAGATTCTCGAATTCTTGTTGAGCAGCCATCCACTTGACTGCCCCATTTGCGATAAGGGCGGTGAATGCCCACTACAAAACCTGACCATGAGTCACGGACCGGGCACCAGCCGGATGTACTTCACAGACAAGATGAAGCTGGGCAAACACATCCCGCTCGGCGAGATCATCTATCTGGATCAGGAGCGTTGCATTCACTGCGCACGCTGTATCCGCTTTCAGGAAGAGATCGTAGACGACCCGGTGCTCAGCTTTGACCTGCGTGGACGGAAGCAGCAGATCATCACTAACAGCACACCCGGCTTCGACAGCATCTTCTCTGGCAACACCACCGATATTTGCCCGGTGGGCGCCCTGACCACCGCCGACTTCCGCTTCAATGCCCGCCCCTGGGAGATGGTCCAAGTTGCCTCGATTGACTCGCATGGGCCTGAGGGGACCAATATCTCCTTCGACACACGCATCGAACGCGCCGTCAGCGGGCGCACCACGATCAAGCGCGTGATGCCGCGCCAGAACGAGGCTGTCAACGAAATCTGGATGAGCGACAAGACGCGTTTTGTCCATCACTATATGGAGCATGAGACGCGCCTGACCAAGCCGCTGATCCGGCGGGGTGGCCAACTGGTCGAAGTCGAGTGGGACGAGGCCATCCGCGAGGTGGCGGCGCATTTCCGCAGCGCAGGCAAACAGATCGCCGCGATTGCTGGCCCCCGCCTGAGCAATGAGGACTTCTTCGCCATTCAGGACCTGCTGCGCAAGCAAGGTAGCCACAACTTGAGTGCCTACCCCACACATGTAGAAGGCGCAGAATTCGTCGCCAGCGTCGGTGTAGGCAAGGGGACGGACATCCAACACCTAGGCGCCGGTGATGCCATCATGGTAGTCGCCAGCGATCTGCACAATGAAGCACCGATCTGGTGG
>JAADYZ010000259.1 GCA_010092775.1 Chloroflexota bacterium | reverse complement strand
GTGGGTGCCGTGGTGATCGCCAAAGAGGACATGCCACCTGCCCCGCCACGCAAGCGGATCAAGGTGTCCGATATGGTCTCGGAGGACTTATTGGGGGAAGCGACCCTGCCTAAGCCAACCGAGACCCCGCAGATGCCCTCCTCCACGCCGACAGCCGGCGACTAAGCGTAAGGATCGCAACGACCATGCTGCAAGAAACCACCTTTCTGGCCCCAACCAGTTGGTATGTCATTTTGAGCGCCACCCTATTCATCATGGGGATGGCGGGCGTATTGATCCGGCGCAACGCCATCCTGATTTTTATGTCGGTCGAGCTGATGCTGAATTCGGCCAACCTGGCTTTTGTGGCCTTTGCCCGCAGCTTCATGGACATCACTGGCCAGGTCTTCGTGTTTTTCGTGATCACAGTCGCCGCAGCCGAGGTGGCCGTCGGTCTAGCCTTGATTGTGGCGATCTTCAGAACCAAACAGAGCATCGACATCGACGAACTCAACACTATGGAGGGGTAGCCAGGATGCGCCACCCCTTTTTTCTCGTGCTGCGCACCGTGCGCGGCTGTATCGATAGGATGTGAGGTATGCAGGCTATTTTCGCTATCGCACCACTGATCATCATTCTGCCCTTCGCAGGCGTCTTCATTAACGCCTTTTTCGGTCGTCGCCTGATGGAAAATCCCGACAGCCCGGCCCCGGGCATAGTTGCCTCGGTGATGGCTGGCGGCGCTTTCACGGTTGCGCTGCTGCTCTTCATCGGGCTACTGAACGATCCGGCTGGCGCACAGGTGCCGCTCTTTACCTGGATGAGTATCCAAATCAGCCCGGAGCGCACTTTCGTGATCGACTGGACCCTGCGCGTGGATACCCTTTCCAGCATCATGATGCTGGTCGTTACTGGCGTCGGGACCTTGATCCACATCTATGCGATCGGCTACATGCAGTTTGATGTCGAAGAAAACGTCCACAAGCGCCATCTGCATGGCGCCGAGGCGGACGAATTCAAGCGGCGCTACTTCTCGCGTTTCTTCACCTTCTTGAACCTCTTCCTCGGTTCCATGCTGATCCTGGTGACCGGCAACACCTTCCTGACCTTATTTGTCGGTTGGGAGCTGGTGGGATTGTGCAGCTTCTTGTTGATCGGCTTCTGGAACGACGATCCGGAAAAGGGTGTCGCCAACGCCAAGGCGGCCAACAAAGCCTTTATCGTCAACCGCGTTGGTGACTTCGGCATGCTGATGGCCATCTTTTTGCTGTTCTGGTCCTTCGGCAGCCTCCAATTTGATGAGGTCTTCTCACGCGGTGAATGTATGATCGAAGGCAGCCAAGCTGACTGCATCACCCTTTCCCCGGAGGAACTCGACTGGAACCCTGCTGCGACCAGTGAAGAAGAAGAGGCGCGGTCAGGTGCAATCGGTGTGCTGGCCAGCCTGGCGCCAGCCGAAGAAGGACCTGGTGAACTCAACACGCTCATCTTCCTCGGAGCGGTTGGCTTTCCGATGGGCGCGGTTGTGACTGCAATCACCCTGCTTATGCTGCTTGGTGCGACTGGGAAGTCCGCACAAATCCCGCTATTTGTGTGGCTGCCAGACGCGATGGCTGGTCCTACCCCCGTCAGTGCTTTGATCCATGCGGCGACGATGGTCACCGCAGGCATCTACATGATTACGCGTAGTAATGTGCTGTTCCATATGGCCCCCTTCTCCGAGACGGTTGTTGCGGTAGTAGGCGGTCTGACTGCCCTGGTCGCTGCGACGATCGCGGTCGCTCAGTTCGACATCAAGAAGGTGCTGGCCTACTCAACCATCAGCCAGCTCGGCTTTATGATCGCGGCAGTCGGTTTGGGTGGCTATGTCGCTGGTATCTTCCACCTGGCCACGCACGCCTTTTTCAAGGCGCTGCTCTTCTTGGGCTCTGGCTCGGTGATCCAAGGGATGGAGCGCGGCATTCTGGCAGGCGAAGCTGGTCATGGCGATGAACACGGTAGCGCACATGACGACGAACATCATGCGGAACACGATGATCACCATGACGACCATCACGCCCACCCCGATCCGCAGGATATGCGCAACATGGGTGGTCTGCTCCAACGGATGCCCACGACGGGTTGGACCTATATCATCGGGTCGCTGGCACTGGCGGGTATCGTCCCCTTGGCAGGCTTCTGGAGTAAGGACGAAATCCTGCTCGACGCCAACAACGAGAGCCTGTTGGTCTATATTCTGCTCTCGGTCGCGTCCTTCTTAACGGCCTTCTACATGACACGCCAGGTCTCGCTGGTCTTCTTCGGACAACCACGCACGGATGCGGCGGATCAGGCCACTGAAAGCCCTGGCGTTGTGACCATCCCGCTGATTATCCTGGGCGCGCTCTCCGTTTTCGGCGGCTTGATGAACCTGCCTTTCGAGGGCTTTCATCAACTTGGCCACTGGCTGGAGTACAGCGTGACTTATGCGCACATCCCGAAATTCAACTTGACGGTGGCTGTGATCTCTACAGTAGTGGCCCTCGCTGCGATTGGCTTAGGGTGGCTGGTCTATGGCCGTAGCCCCAGCCAAAGCAGCGAAGATCAGGACCCGCTGGCATCGACCGGCCCGCTGTTTGGCTTCTTGGAAGCTAAATGGTACTGGGATGAGCTGTACGAGGCGGTGTTGATCCGACCGTTTACACGCTTGTCAGATTTCTTTGCCAACACGCTCGATTGGAACGTCTTCCACGATTGGTTCCACGACACGCTGCTGTCCGGTTTCTTCGTCGGCGGCTCGCAGATTATGAGTAAACCGATCGATCAGGGCGTGGTGGACGGTACAGTCAACGGCCTTGCCAACCTAGTGAGTGGCTCGTCGCGTGGGCTGCGCCGCATTCAAACTGGATTTGTCCGCAATTACGCGCTGGTTGTTGCCCTGGGCGTGGTTGTGATTGTAATCTTCCTGGTAGCACGCTTTGTCCTCTAGCTGACTTGACTAGATTAACCGCCAAGGAGCATCTATGTCTGGCTTTCCGACCTTCTTGACCCTACTGCTGGCCTTCCCTTTGGTGGGGATGCTAGTGGTGATGTTGATCCCCAAAGACAACCTCACCATGATCAAATGGGTGTCGCTCATCTTCGCCCTGATCGAATTTGTGCTGTCGCTGTTCCTGCTGCAGGTGCCCTTCTCGGAGAGTGCGGCGCTTTATTTTGCAGGCAGTGTGCCCTGGATCCCCACGGCGGGCATCAGTTATGCGCTGGCTGTGGATGGCATTAGCGTCTGGTTGATCTTATTGACCACCCTCTTGATGCCGATCGCCATGCTCGGCTCGTGGAACTACATCCACGAGCGTGAACGCGATTTCTACGCCTTTATGCTGCTGCTGACGACTGCCATGCTGGGCGTCTTCATGGCGATGGACTTGTTCCTGTTCTACATTTTCTGGGAATTCTCGCTCGTGCCGATGTACTTCCTGATCGGCATCTGGGGCGGCAAAGAGCGTCGCTACGCATCTTTCAAGTTCTTCTTGTATACGATGGCAGGCTCGATCCTGATGCTGCTGGCGATCCTTTACCTGGGTGTGATCGGTGGGACCTTCAATCTGCCAGAGTTGGTCGCGATGGTCCAAAGCGGTGGGATCACCTTCCCCAGCCAGATTGTGCGCGATCTGCTCTTCCTGGGCTTCTTCGCCGCGTTCGCCATCAAGATCCCGATCTTTCCTTTCCATTCCTGGCTGCCAGATGCTCACGTGCAGGCACCCACGGCGGGCTCGGTCATTCTGGCGGGTGTACTGCTTAAGCTGGGCGCCTACGGCATGATCCGCTTTAATCTGACGCTCTTCCCTGAGGCTTCGGCCTTCTTTGCCCCCTTCATTGCGGGCTTGGGCGTCGCAGGGATCATCTACGGTGCCTGGGTGTGCTTCGCGCAGACCGACGTCAAGAAGCTGGTCGCCTACTCCTCGGTCAGCCACATGGGCTTCGTGGTGCTGGGCATCTTCTCGATGAACGCCATTGGCGTCTCCGGCGCGATTTTGCAGATGATCAATCACGGCATCAGCACAGGCGCGTTGTTCCTGCTCGTCGGCATGATCTATGAGCGACGCCACACCCGTAACCTGGATGACTTCGGTGGGATCTGGCGCGTGATGCCGGTCTTCACCGCCATCTCAGTCATTGTCGTCTTCTCATCGATGGGACTACCCGGTTTGAACGGCTTCGTCGGCGAGTTCACCATTCTTCTTGGCTCCTTCAGTTCCGAGGTGCTGGGTAGCTTCTGGTTCACCATCATTGCCACGCTGGGTGTGATCATGGCGGCGATTTACATGCTGTACATGTTCCAGAAGGTCTACCTCGGCCCGCTAGACAAAGACGAGAACGCCGAACTGATTGACCTGAACATCCGTGAAATTCTGGTGCTGGCTCCGCTGGTGATCTTGATTTTCGTCATCGGTGCTTACGCCACGCCCTTCTTTGATGTGATGAACCCATCGGTGCAGGCCCTGCTTGAGTCAGCACCCCTGATGGTCAACTTGCCCTAACAGCACCCCCCGTGTCGTTGCATAAGAACCTCCCCCCTTTTTCGGGGAGCAGCGACGACCAGCGCGGGGGTGTTCCGGTGGAACTCCTGAAAGGGGCGCTTGATGGATATACCAACGCTAGAATCACTTAACTTGCTGGCGGTCTTGCCGGCGATCATCCTGGCAGCCTATACCGGATTGCTGCTGGTAGTCGATTTGTTCATCCCGAATGAGAACAAGCAGCGGACCGCTTTGCTCGCGATTTTGGGGCTGGGTGCGACTGGTGTCGCGCTGGGTGTTCAGATCAACCAATACAGCGCCATTGGCGATCAGATGGCCTTTGGCGGTCTGGTGATCGTAGACGGTTACGCGCTGTTCTTGCAGGGTATCTTCCTGCTCTCTGCAATTCTCGGTATCTTGATGGCGATGAACTACCTGCCCCGGCGCGGCATTGAACGCGGCGAGTACTACTCGCTGATCTTGTTCACGACCGTCGGCAGCATGTTCATGGCGCTGGCCAACGACCTGATGGTGGTCTTTGTCGCGCTGGAACTGCTCAGCATCCCGCTATATGTGCTGTCGGCCTTCATCCGTGATGATCCTGGCTCCGAAGAAGCCGGTATGAAGTACTTCTTGCTGGGGGCTTTTTCCAGTGCCTTCTTCGTCTACGGCGTCGCGCTGATCTACGGTGGGACGGGCACCACGAGCCTGGATGGCGTGGCCGCTGTGCTGGCCGGTGAAGCCCTCAATCTGCCGCTAGCGCTCGTTGGGATGGGCCTGCTGCTGGTGGGCTTAGGCTTTAAGGTGGCGGCGTTCCCCTTCCATATGTGGACGCCCGACGTGTATCAGGGTGCCCCCACTGCCGCCACAGGCTTCATGTCGGTTGGGGCAAAGGTGGCTGGTTTCGCCGCACTGATCCGCGTCTTGGTCACTGCCTTTCCTGGTGCAGCACAAGCCTGGGGATTGCTGGTCATTGCGATCGCCATTCTGACGATGATCCTGGGCAATGTGACAGCCATCTCCCAGAGCAACGCCAAGCGCATGCTGGCCTATTCGAGCATCGCCCACGCTGGGTACATTCTGGTGGCGCTCTCAGCGGCGCAATTCCCTGAGCTAGCGCAAGAAGCGAGCAGCGCCGCGCTCTTCTACATGCTGACCTATACCATCACCAATCTAGGCGCCTTTGCCGTCGTGATGGCTATCGAGAAAGACGATGGCAGCGGCGTCGAGATCGAGGACTTTGCCGGGTTGGCCAAAAGCCGCCCAGCGGTGGCGCTCATGATGTTGATCTTCATGCTTTCGCTGACCGGCTTGCCAGTCTCGGCAGGGATGGTCGGCAAGTTTTTCGTCTTCGGCGTAGCGATCAACGCGGCCTCGCAGAGCGTTTGGTTGGCTATTGTCGCCATCGTAGGCGTGTTGACCAGCGTCGTCAGTGCCTTCTACTACATGCGCATCGTCTATATGATGTACATGCGCGACGGCGACGAAGAAGCGGAGTACCCGGCCATCAAACCGGCCTTGGGTACCGCATTAGCGGTCACCGGGATCGGCACCCTGGTGCTGGGCTTCTTGCCCACCTTACTCTTCGACGCTGCACAGCGGGCATTGATTGCCGGCCTGTAGTGGCTAGTCAGTCGAATTGGAGGGGCGCGGCGCTGCTGCGCCCTTTTTGTTTGCTGATGGGGCGTTGGTGAATGGTCAGGCGGCAGGATCATCTCACAAGATGGCCCTGCCCATCTTCGTTTGAATCACGCCCAATAGCCTGGATTCGCCGGGCTTTTTGGCGTTTTCTGTCACATCAGGACCTTGGGCGTTGTTGTGAAGGGTGGATGTCGCGTTCGATGAGTGAGGATGATGCTTTTGTGAATGCGGTAACGAGCCTGTCTGATGCTGTGCTTTTGCAGCAGTTCGTGGAAGGTGATGAAGCCTCTTTCGAGGCCTTATTCCACCGGCACTATGATCTGGTTTATGGCGTGCTCTTTCGCCTGACCGGCACCCGCGAGGAAGCAGAAGACCTGGCACAAGAGGTATTCCTGAAGCTCTACGATCGCCCCCTGCGCCGCGCAGAGAGTTTATCGGGCTGGTTGTACCGTGTGGCCACCAACACCGGCTACAACGCGCTGAAGGCCGCTCAGCGGCGTTTGAAGCGCGAACAGCAGGGCGGTGAGGGGTTGATCCAGGTGGATGACCTGCCCGAAGAAGAGGTCACCCGGCGCGAGACCCGCCAGCGGGTGCAGGCCGTTTTGGCTCGCATACCTGCTCGGTCGGCCAAGCTGTTGGTGTTGCGGCAGTCGGGCTTCAGCTATCAGGAACTGGCTGAGATCATTGGTGTCGCCCCAAGCTCAATCGGAACGCTGCTCGCACGTGCAGAAGAGGCCTTCGCGGCCACCTATCAAGCGATGCATGAGGAGAAGTAACATGTCACATCATCAGCCCCAATCTGATAACGTCAACGAGGTTACCCATCACCTCCGCTCGCTTGACCCTGGTTTGCGCGAACAACCTAATGCACAGCGAGCTTATCGTGTGATGAAACACAGAATTCAGAGAGGAACCATGTTAGAACAACTGAAGTCCAGCCGTCGGATGCAGGCGGCCCTTGCCGGTGTTGTTGGTGTATTCGTTCTGGTCGCCCTATTCTCGCTGGCTCCGGTCCGTGCTTTAGCCAGCAATTTCCTCGGTATTTTCCGCGTTGAGAGCTTCGTTCTGGTCGATGTTGATCCGGAGCGCATGGAAGAAATCGCCGCTGCCTTTGAAGATAATTTTTTTTTTTTTGATACGGATTTGATGGTTTTATTCTAGTAATTCGTCGTCGGCAGCGTTGAAGAGGCGGCTGAAGTGGCCGGGTTTACCCCGCTGGTCGCCGCTGACTTCGATGCCCCGACCGATGTTGTCGTTCGCACTGACGATGTCGTGGTCTTTACCCCAGAGCTTGAGCCGCTTCAGGCCGCTTTCGAAGCCCTGGGTCTGGACCCGAACCTGCTGCCCGCTGGCCTCGACGGCGCTGAGATCGAAGCGTCCATGTCCGGTGGCATCATGCAGGCCTACGGCGAGATCGGTGGCTCGGACTTCTACTCTGTGATGCAGAGCCCGTCCCCCAGCGTCGATCTGCCGGATGATGTTGATCCGCAGCAGATGGCTGTGGCCATGCTGCAACTGCTCGGTATGAGCGCAGAGGAAGCCGCCGACCTGAGTGAGAGCTTTGACTGGACCACTACCCTGATTATCCCCGTCCCGACCGGCCTTGATGGCTTGCAGGAGATCGAAGTGCGCGGTCAACCCGGCCTGATGTTCACGGGCGAAGGCCATTGGGATCAGGAAGAGGGCGCGTACTTTGAGCAGGCTGTCGTGACCTGGCAGGAAAACGGCCAGATCTTCGTGGTGACGGCTGAAGCTGGTCCGCAAGAAGCGCTGCTCTTCGCCAACACACTCGAGTAAACTCACCCCCCCGCAGGAACGCTGAATAGTCCCGCCGCAGCGCGAGACGACAAGGGGCTGCACGCGCAGCCCCTTACTGATTCATCGTCTTGTTGGCAAGAAAAGGGATTAGTTGGCCGATTGATAGCCCAGCAGATCGTAGGCCTCATCCATCGTGCGGGCCACAAAGACCTTGGTGACCGTGTCGCGATAGACGCGCGTCAGCAGTTCTTCTAATGTGCTTTCGTGGCCTGCAATGCCCACCACGACCATAATGCCTGCCATCGGATGCGTTAGTGCTTCGCCGTTGACCATATGGACCAATTGGTTCAGCCCCTCGCGCACATCTTCAAAATCGTTGAAGGAGACGAGCAGATCGACGGGCTGCTCGGCTGTGTCGCAGAGGGCGACATATTGGCCAACCGCAATTTGGAAGGCCTCCCAACTGGCCGCTTCGACAAAGGCCATCTCGGCTAGGTCGTAGTCTTCATCTTTCCAAATCAGATTGACGCTCATCGCTGCCGCCTTGGTTTGCTTCCACATTTGCTTCAAGCCCTTACTAAACCATTATAACGTGCTGTTGTGAAGGGCGAAATGGGGGCATCTTTGCAGAACACGGCGAACGAAGCATACGAACAAGTCAGTTTGCGAGCACTGACTCGCCCAGCTACCGACCATCAGCAGACCCAAATTCGGCTAGAAGAACGATCAGTTTGAGCCATGTGTGTCGTCCCTACCGACAACTCTCACAAGCCTGAAAGCCCCTGTTGATGGATTTGCCCTCAGTTGCATGAGCAGTCGCGAGTCAAGTTGGCAAATGGGACGTAGCCAAGCTGAAAAAAACCTAACACTGCATAGGCATCATCAAGGTTATCGACATGCATGATGCGCTCCCCAATATCTGGGTACATCCGCCCAAAGACTGTGGTGGCGCAGCACATGTAGCGCGGTGCATTGACCATCACGACAACACCGCTATTCGGGTGCGCCATGTAAGAGAGATCGGTGATGTCGTCGCGATTGAACAAACTGAATGGGACGTTGCTGTTGGCATCGTGGAGAAACTCAATCAGCAGGTCAACGCGATGTTCGACTTCATCGAGCATGCGGTCCAATTTGTTCAGTCCAATCCTCTGATTGGCGAAAGGCCAGTAGCCGTCAAAAGTGACGCGAATAATGCTGTGTTTCGAGTTATCCCATCGGACGGAGATTTCCATAACGTGCTCTTTTCGTCATGTCATAAGGTTGATTTAATCGTAACAAGGGAAATGCTTCGAGTGATCGGGCGAATGTATAGCTTCACATTGCCGCCCTGCCTAATCCACCTGGCTGAGGTCGGATGTCTGAAGGGGAGCAAATCGCTATAGTCTGGTGGCAAAACACAGGAAAAGATCTGGATCGATCAGAAAGTGGTGACGAACAATGAGTGAACTTAAAGTGGGCGATGCTGCCCCTGCATTCGAGGCCGCGACCGACAGCGGCGAAT
>JAADYZ010000258.1 GCA_010092775.1 Chloroflexota bacterium | reverse complement strand
GCAGCAATCGCGATGGCGGCTAACTTCTACATGTCCTTGGCCGACGGCTATCCGATCGATGCCGCCATGAGCGAGGCTCGTAAGGCCATCTATGGCCTGGGCAATAACATTGAGTTTGGTACGCCAGTGCTCTACATGCGCGCACCAGATGGTCGAATTTTCAACGTAGCCGGAAAGGACGGCGGCATGACGGAAGAAGAAAAGGAAGCAGCCAGCGCTCCCAAGACGGAAGTTCATGGGGATGTGGTCGGCGGCGATGCCATTTCAATCGGCAATATTAGCGGCAGCCAGGGCATTGCCATCGGACGTGGATCAAGTGCGGTGGTCAATACCGGTCCAGCCAATCCAACCGGCCGCCTGACACCCTTCGACCGCGTGCGTGGCATGCTAGGCGGCTATGACGACGACGCCCGTGAGGAGGCCGAATTCGCCCTGAAGAAGCTAGAAGACATCTGCGCAGAGCCGGACCCCGACACCAAGAAGCTGGACCGTTGGCTAGCGACCTTGACCGACGTGTCGCCAGACTTAACCAGCCAGTTAATCTCCGCCATCAAGAACAGCGGATCGGACTACACGATTGCCCTGCGTGGCAAGCTTGATGCTTGGGCTGCGGATAATCTCTAGCTGTTTGTTCTTGACAGTGTAATGAAAAGGCCGTCGCCCTTGTCAGAGTTGCGGCGGCTTTGTTATTATCAGTGAACCAACTAGACAAGCATCCAATCTGTTCCTGAGGGTAATACGATGTCTGGACACAGTAAATGGTCAACCATTAAGCGCAAGAAGGGTGCCAACGACGCCAAGCGTGGCAAGATCTTCACCAAACTGGCACGCAACATCACCATTGCGGCACGCCAGGGTGGGGGGGACCCGGAAACCAACTTCGCCCTGCGCCTGGTGATTGACAAAGCCAAAGCGGCTAATATGCCGAAAGACAATATTGAGCGAGCCATCAAGCGCGGCACCGGCGAACTAGATGATGATGAAATCATCGAAGAGATTCTCTATGAGGCCTATGGTCCTGGCGGGGTCGCGATGCTGATCGAGGTTGCGACCGACAATCGCAATCGAACCTTGCCCGAGATCAAGAGCACCATCACCAAGGCCGGCGGAAACATGGCGAGTGAAGGATCGGTGAGCTGGCAGTTCAATCAGAAAGGCTACATCACCGTTCCCGCAGAAGGCGTCGACTACGACGAACTCTTCCTGGTGGCCGCTGAAGCGGGCGCAGACGACGTTGTAAACGATCCTGAGACCTTCGAGGTCTACACCCCTCGAGAGAGCCTACAGGCCGTTAGAGAGGCTCTGGGGGAGGCAGGCATCGAGGTGGACGAAGCGCGTCTCGATTGGGTGCCGACGACGAACGCGGAGATTTCAGAATCTGACGCCATCAAGGTGCTCAATCTGATCGAGCAGGTCGAAGACCTGGATGATACCCAAGCCGTCTACTCCAACCTCAATATGACGGAAGAACTGGTAGCTGCATTCGAGGCAGCTGGCGGCTAAGACGCACATCACGAACGTCGCAAGCGGTGGGCCAGTCGCCCACCGTTTGTCTTGTATAGCGGACGAGGACCCTCGTTTGATCGTTATCGGCATTGATCCGGGAATCGGCTTGACGGGTTACGGTGTGGTGCGTGAGGATGCCAACGGCGATCCGCAGATGATCGCTTATGGAGCCATCAGCACCAAACCTAAGACACCCTTACCCGATCGTCTTCAGCAGCTCTATGTAGAGCTCACCGGCCTGATCGAAGAGCATCAACCTACGACAGCCGCAGTGGAGCGCCTGCTGTTCGGCAAAAACGTGACAACTGCTCTGGCAGTCGGACAGGCCCGCGGCGTGATTCTGCTGGCCCTGGCTCACGCGGGTCTGCCGATCGGTGAGTATGAACCCGCCTCAATCAAACAAGCGGTAGCAGGCTATGGCAACGCGCCCAAAGCACAGGTTCAAGATATGGTCCGAATGCTCTTGGATTTAGACGACATCCCCAAACCTGATGACGCAGCGGACGCACTTGCTGTGGCGATCACGCATTTGCATTCCACACGCTATCAACAGCTACTAGATGAGTGATCTCCAACGTGTTTACAACGAATCGGTATGGTGAGTAAACGTACTCGGATAATGAGCTAATACCTTATGGATCAACCCAACCAAGACTTCAACTACGGCGGCCAGGCCGTCATCGAAGGGGTCATGATGCGTGGCGGCACCCACATGGCAGTTGCCGTCCGCGACCCCGAAGGCGATATCGTCATCCGTGAGGAAGAGGTCGATTCGCCACTGTACAACGGCGCCCTCAGCAAGATTCCCTTCGTGCGTGGCCTCGGCCTCCTATGGGACTCACTGGGCCTCGGCACCCGCGCCCTGTTCTGGTCCGCTGATGTCGCCATCCCAGAGGAGGAGCGCGACGAAGACGGCGAGACGATGCTCGACAGCGCAGTCGGGGTCGGTGCAGTAGCGGTCCCCTTGATGATCATGTTGGCTGTATTTTTTCTGTTTCCTGCCTTTGTCACAGACATGCTGCACCGCTTCACACCATTGGAGTCATCGCTCCTCGGCAACTTCATCGAGCGCATGATCCACCTCTCGCTGGTCATTCTTTACATTGTCGCGATCGGTCAAATCCCCGAAATCAGACGCGTCTTTCAGTATCATGGGGCTGAGCATAAGACCATTAATGCCTACGAGGCCGGTGCACCACTAACGCCAGCGTCTGTCAACACCTTCCCCCTGGAGCATCCGCGTTGTGGTACGGGCTTTCTACTGGTGATCGTCTTCGTCAGTTTCGTCATCTTCTCCTTGATGGGGCGGCCCCCATTGTGGCTGCGCCTGGTGACACGGGTGGTTTTTGTCCCCGTCATAGCGGGCATTGCCTATGAATACATCCGTTGGACCGCACGCCATATGCATCTTGGCATCGTCAAGCTGCTGGTGCAGCCGCAGCTCTTGCTGCAAAAACTGACCACTCGTCAGCCAACGGCTGATATGTTGGAGGTCAGTATTGTTGCGCTGGAGCGTGTGTTGGCGGCTGAGAAACAGCGGGTCAAGGAGACCTCGCTTGAATCGGTGCCCGCTAATGCGAAGTGAGCAGGCAGCCAATTCTCGATAATCTAGCCTGTTGAGGCTAGAATGCAGCACATTCACAACTTCAACGCTTGAACGTTCGGGGGAACGACCTATGGCTGAACAACCTTCTCAGTCTGGCTCAGTCGGCGGGGATATGATTGGCGGCGACAAGATCGTCGCTGGTGACATCACCGGTAGTGTCGCCGCGATTGGTGCGGGCGCTCAGGTTATCTACAACAACATCGAGCGCGCCCTCACTGCCGTCGAAATCGAGGAACAAGAACGTGAGCTCGAAGAAGGCCGCCTGGCCGAGGGCCTGACCAACTTGGTTTCGCGCCTTCAGCAGCAAGCCAATGCAGCCAAAGACGAGGAACTGACCGGCACACCCTATAAGTCCCTGCTGTCCTACGATCTCAAGGATGCTGCGGTCTTCTATGGTCGCTCCAGCGCGATTGGCACCGTCATGGAGCGCATCGAGCGCAATAATCTCACCGTCCTCCACGCAGAAAGTGGGGCAGGCAAGACCAGTCTCCTGAAGGCGGGCATTATGCCGCGCCTTCTCGCCAACGGCGATCTCCCGCTTTACGTTCGGCCCTACACTACGACCATCCCATATCCCATCAAACGTGCGATTATTCCCGGCCTGGAGCATTCACCAAACCTGGCCATTCTGTCACTCGTTGACTTTCTGCGCGCCACGCAGCGCCTGCTGGGTCGGCAGCGCTTGGTCATCATGATGGACCAGTTTGAAGAGGTCTTCACCCTCCAGAGTGACGACCAACGCAACGAATTTGTCAACGAGCTTGCACCCTGTCTCAATGATCCGACCCTTGAAGTGCGCTGGATGTTCTCAATGCGCAAGGAGTGGTTCGGTGACCTGGGTACCTTCCGTCCACAAATTGCCAACCCATTCGCCAACGAATTCTTGCTGCGCCAACTCAACGAGCGAGAAGCCCGCGAGATCATCACCGAGCCAGCACGCCGCTATGGCGTAACTTATGAGCCAGGCTTAGTCAACGCGCTGGTCGAAGACCTCGGCCAGGATGAGATTGCGCCGCCTCAGCTCCAGTTGGTGTGCTCCGCCCTCTACGACGGACGGCAGGGGCGCAGCCGAGTTACCTTTAGCCTCTACGAGAGCCTGGGGCGCACCGAGGGCATCCTGCAAAGCCACCTCAATCGCGTGCTGCGCCGCAATGTGCCCGATGAGCAGCGCAACGCCGCGCGCCAACTTCTTGAGGCGCTGATTTCCTCCGACGGGCGTCGTATCCGGCGCAGCCAAATTGAGCTTGAGCGGGAGCTTGCGCTGCTGCGCATCGAACGCGAGATCATGCTCAATGTCATCGACATTCTGATCGAGTCGCGACTGTTGAGCGTTGAACAGATTGAAGAAGAGAATGCGGTCGTCATTTGGTACGAGTTAGCCCACGACTACCTTATGCAAAACATCGAGACGGATCCCCCTAGCCAGGCGCGCAAAGCCGCCCGTGAAGTCCTTGAGCGCCAGATGGTGACCTATCGGCAATATGGCGCCCTTCTGGACCCAGATGAGATGGCGATCGTTGAAGCGCACATCGACGAGATTCCCATTGATGAGGAAACGCAAACCCTGATTGAGTCCAGCCGAGCCCGGCTGCGCCGTCAGCGCGGGACCCTGGTAGCCGGCGTTGGTGTCATCGTGATCATGATCGGTGTTGCCGTGGTGCTGGGCTTGGCATCTGTCAATCTTCAGCAAGACATTGCGGATTCAAGCACCCAGATCGCACTAGCGAGCACCACCGAAGCGGACGCAGAACAAGCCGCAATCGACGCTCAAGAGCAGGCCGCCGCCGCCAGCGAAGCCGCGCGCCTGGCGGAGGAAGATCGGCAAGTTGCGCAGGCCCGTGCAGCCGAAGCCGACGAATTCCTGCGAGAGGTGCAGGCGCTCCAGTTGGCCATTCAGGCTTCCAACCTCATTGAACAGGGCGGTGATGCGATTGAAGCGACAGAGCTGGCGCTACAAGCTTACAAGACCTTTCCGCTGATAGAAGCCGAAGCGGCCTTATTCGCAGCCCTCAGTCAACCCGCCTTGCTCTACGAGCTGCAAGACGTCTCAGATGTCAGCCTGTCGGAGTGGTCCCCTGATGGAGAGACCTTTGCCACCTACTCCCTTTTGGAGGGCCTCACCGTTTGGGATGCCGCGACAGGAGAAATACGTTGGCAGCGAGTTGACGTGGATATTCCGCAAAGCCTCACCTGGACCGAAAACGGTGGGGTGTTGGTCACCTTCTCGTTGCTCAGCAGTGACATAGTCCGTTGGGACGCAGGAATGGGGGTCGAGTTGACTCGCCATCCCATCCGCGACACGGATCGATTGGTGGCGGTGGATATTAGCCCAGCAGGTGATATCGGTGCGTTTGTCTACGGAAACTTCACCGCGGGCGGCAATGTCATCCAGAGTGCGGAGACGGTTGAATTGATCAACCTCTCGCGAGGCACGCTCCAACTGGAATTCGAGGTCGGACCTTTGTTGTTCCCTTCCGTTGAGCTAACGCCCGACAGTTCCGAACTTGTAACAATGGGGCAGGCCATCAACGGCTACTACGTCTATAACACCGCAACTGGTTTGCTGGACCGGCAGATCGAAACGCCGGGTCTGGAGGGCGGCGAGCTCAT
This sequence comes from Chloroflexota bacterium, assembly GCA_010092775.1. Classification (GTDB taxonomy): domain Bacteria; phylum Chloroflexota; class Anaerolineae; order Aggregatilineales; family UBA3940; genus TC-71. Next base: position 888 of record JAADYZ010000258.1, on the reverse strand, counting down.
CATGAGCCCCACTGGCGAATTAGTTGCCATATCGCGTGAGAATGAAGAGGGCGCAGGTAGTTCCTTTGCCGTCTACGCGCTGGAAGACGATCGATCGTTGTGGAACCTCAGCTCGAATGCTGGCACACCACTTAGCAATCCAAGTTGGGCAAATGATGGACTGTGGCTGGTGACCCCTTCGCGATCGAGCGAGATTCAAATCTGGGATGCGTCCCAGGGTGTTCCACTGCAAGATGTCGACGGTTTTATTGAAGAGATTGGCGGATTGAAGCTGAGTCCCGATGAATCCACAGCTTTGATCAACTACACTAACGGTACCACAGCGCTCTGGAACCTCAACGGAGCCAACCTCATCAATTCCCTTGTGGTTGGTCCTGGCGCATTGACCTTTGCCGAGGTGGCCAGCACCGGTGAGCGCATTCTCATCGTCACCCGCGATGACGGTGCGACACGGCCTGAGATCTACAACATCAACACAGCCGAACAAGTCGGTGCCCTTGAAGGCCATGAAGGCGAGGTCCGCATGGCGCGTTGGAGCCCAGACGCCACCCGGATTGCCTCTATTGCAAGTGATCAGACTATTCGCATCTGGGATGCCGAGACGGCAGAGCAGGTAGGGGTGCTCAACCTCGATGCACAGGGCACGGCGGTCGCGTGGAGCTCCGACAGCAACCGTCTGCTCACGCTCACCGATGCTGGTGGGGTCATTTGGGACGTCGAGAGCGGCAGTCAGTTGTTGATCCTGCCTTTTGACGAACACATCGCAGCCGTCACCACCATCAAGTGGAGCAGCGACGGTCAGCAAATCCTCACTGGGAGCAATGACGGCACTGCCTTTGTGTGGGATGCCACCTCCGGCGAGGTACTGATTGGCCCATTGGATCATGG
>JAADYZ010000257.1 GCA_010092775.1 Chloroflexota bacterium | reverse complement strand
GTACATGTGGCGGATCTGCATGTACATCGCGATGGCCCACATCACCGAGCGGCCTACTTCCGGCTTGCGTGCCACAATCTTCCCCAGCTTGGCCCAGACCTTGGCCTCCTCCGGGCCGGAGCGAGCAAAGCGACGCACCAGCTTGGTCGCGTCCATATCGACCGGGCGCAGTTCCTGATTGGCCACCCGGCGACGCTCTAGTGTCTTCTTGTCCACGCGCTGACCGAAGGTCTCGGCGAAACGGATCAGTCGGTCACCAAAGCTCTGTGGGGCGTAGATGTTGTTGGCCAGCCACTTGATCCCTTCCATCAGCTCTTCACGGGTCATATTGGCTGGGACGATGTTGGTGTTCCAGGGGTTGCCGATCGTTTCCTTGCCCTCACCCGACTCAATCAAGCGGCCTTCACGGTCCATCCGATCAAACAGCGGGGTAGCCGCCGGGGCCACCAAGGCCCCCAGTGTGAAGATCGGCGCGGTGGTGCTCATCGCGAAGCGGTACTGGCGGTCAAAGATGCTGTGGTCGTCGCCGTCAAAGCCAACGATCTGACCGGCCATCACCATGATGCCGTAATCGGTGAACATCTGAATGCGGTCTTCCAGGCTGACGCCCAGATTCTGGCGCTTCTTGGAGAGCTTCAGGCTTTCCTCGTTGGGCGTTTCAATGCCGATGAACACACTGGTCATGCCGGCCTCAGCACACAGGGCCAGCATCTCCTCATCCTTGGTAATATCAATCGAGAGCTGGGTGTAGAAGGACATCCGCTCCTCGCGATTGTTGTTCCATTCGGCAAGCGCTTCCAACATCTCACGCGCCTTACGACGGTGTGCGGTGAAGTTATCGTCGGCCAGGAAGACCACACGATAGCCAAAGTTGTAAAGCTGTTCCAACTCTTTGATGGCTTGGTCGGGGTCCTTGTGGCGCTGCTTGCGACCCAAATATTGGATCACATCACAGAAGTCGCACTCGAAGGGGCAGCCGCGCGAGGTCTGCACCGAGCCGGTCTGGGCACGGTGGTTGGGATACATATCCCAGCGGGGCAGCGGTGACGTGCGCAAATCTGGCCGGGTGCCTTTGTAGTAATCCTTAGGCTTCCCCGCTCGAATGTCCTCGAAGATCTCCTCAGCAATCTCCTCCATCTCGCCTTCTACCAGGATGTCGGCATAGGGTCGCACCATATCCGGGCTGAGGGAGGCGTAAGGCCCACCGATCAAGACGGTCTTGCCGCGCTCGCGGAATTCGGTGGCGATCTTCTTCATATTGCCAAACTGCGTAATCTTCCCGGTGATCCCAATGATCTCTGCTGGGTGATCGAAATCCACCTCTGCGACGTACTGATCAACCATGTCGATCTCGAAATCTTGCGGGACCATTGCGGCCACTGTTGGGATGGCCAGGTCGGCGATGGTGGTGGTCGCGCCGAGACCGGTCCCTGCGTAGACTTCACCGCCATAGTAGGACGGATAGTCTGACATTGGATTGACCAAATAAATTGACTTCGCCATGCTGCCCCCTCTTCAGGTCTGTATTGGCTATGGCTTGCTGCGCACTTCTGAGTTGATGGCCTGCTTTTCGACCGAATTTATAAGGTTTTCATCTTCAAAATTATAACGGCTGAGACTTGGCCGTCAACTACGCTTGACCAACGCACCAGCCGCTGCGGCTAGCGTAGGCCCCCAAACTCAGCCAGATACTTGTTGCGGCTCTCCTCACGGGCTACCTTGCCACTGGTCGTCTTGACCAGCCAACGCCCCTGAACCAGTCGCACATCTCCCAGCGTCACTTTGACCCGTTCAGCAATCAGGCGACGCAGCTCGGTCTTCATGGCCTGGCGTTCTTCATCGCTCGGGTTACCCCTGACTTCGCAGACCATCACGACCACATCGGTACCCTGCTTCTCATCCAGGATGCCGAAGGCTACGGAGCGGTCGGTGCGGATGCCAGCGATTTCATTGGCGACGGACTCCAATTCCTGCGGCTGGATGTTCTTGCCACCGACAATGATCAGGTCCTTTGCGCGTCCGATCACATGAAGTTCGCCGTTGGCGAAGTAACCCAGATCACCCGTGCGAAACCAACCAGCCTCCTCGAAGACTTCGTCAGTCAGTTCCGGCTGCATGTAGTAGCCGTCAAACAGACAATAGCTGTTGATGATGACCTGGCCGACCTGGCGCTCAGGTAAATCGCTGCCAGTTTCATCCACCACCCGGATTTGCGTGCCGAGCACCGGCGGGCCATTGCTGACAATCTCCGCTGCGCCGTCACTCCCTGGCTCAACAGGGATGGCTACCCGCTCTTTGTGCAGTTTCTCGCGGTCCACCCAATCGATCCGAGCACGTTGGTGCGGTGGCGTGATGCTAATCGCCAGCACGTTTTCAGCCATGCCGTAGCCAGTCACCAGCGCGGATTCGCGGAAGCCGTATTGTGCGAAGCGCTCCACAAAGATACGATGACTGCTCTCTAAGACTGGCTCCGAACCGTTCAAGACCAGGCGCCAGGAACTCAGATCAACGCCTTCCAGGTCGCGTTGGCGGATGAAGCGCGCCGAATGATTGTAGGCGAAATTAGGCATCCAGCAGAGGGTGCCACGATATTGGGTGAAGGCATGCAGCAGCATTTTCGGTGAGCGCACCCATTTGAAAGGTGACATGATCACCGTTGGCACCTCGCCTACAATGGGCAGCCAGAACGAGCCAATCAAGCCCATATCGTGATAGAACGGCAGCCAACTAACCACCACGTCATCATCTTGCATCTCGATGGCGTGATAGCAGGAGAGAACCTGATTCAAAGTCGCCACATGCGAGAGCGCAATCCCCTTAGGAACACCTGTCGTGCCGCTCGTATATTGGATAAAGGCCGTCGCCAGCGGGTCGGCTTCGACTGGTATTAGATCGGGTACCTTGCCAACCTGGGCCAACACCTCTTCAGCGACCAAGACTTCACAATTCAGGTCTGCTAACAGCTCCTCCAATTCCCCTTTGATCTCTGGAACGGTGATCACCGCCCGGATGCCATAGCGGGCCACTTTGTCACGCACATTGCCCAAGTAGGGCGTGGTATCCAGTCGCTCGGTTAAATCAGGAAAAATCGACGGGATTGCGCCAATCATCAGCGCGCCGATGAAGCCATAGACCAGGCCCAGCGAGTGGTTCATCACCAGAATCACCAGGTCACGATCCTCAATCCCAAGGTCGCGCAGAGCGGCCCCAAATCGCAGCGAGCCGTCAAGCAAGTCTTGCGTACTCACCTGGGTATGGTCGCCGCTGTTTTCGATGAACACCATCGCCAGTTGATTGGGATGGCGGGTCGCCCGATCGACGATGACGCCATGCAAGGTCTGGGCTGTGCTGAGTTCGTCTACGCCGGGGTGTCGGCGCGGCTCCAGGATAGCCTCATCCCTGGGAGACGCGCTGTGCCATCTGGTTGATTGTGTCAAGGTTCTCCACCGTTAGATCATCGTCGGGGATGTATATCCCAAATTCCTCTTCAACGTACACGCCGATTTGGGCCAGCGCGAACGAATCGATCACGCCCCCTTTAATTAGCGATTGCTCATCTTCAATCGTGTAATCTGGATCGTTGATGATCTCAGTCACGATGAACTGCTTCAGTTTCGTTTTGATTTCGGTCAGGTCCATGTGCTCAAAAACCCTGATAGATAAATGGGGTCGCCTGAAGGTCCGTCAAGGCGCGCAAGAGTAAGATAAGGGCGGCTCCAGCTAACAAACTCGCCTGAACAAGGCGCGGCCCCTGAACAAAAACGAACTCGCCCCAACGGCGCTGGAGTGCGTCCAGCACCAGCGAGATCGTCATAATCACTAAAATGCGGCCATCCGGAGCGGCCATGCTCAAATTTAGCATATTTCCCAGAAACATCAAGGCAGCCGCTATGCTGTCGGCGGTGAAAAACACGAAAGCCGTCAGGCCAACGGTCAAGGTGAGTGCGTTGCCGACCACTTGCCGCCAAATGGGTCGCTCCTGCAAGGGTGTCACCGTTCGGCCTCGGATGGTGGGTAAGCGCTCGGAAAGAAGATAGATGCCATTCATCGATCCCCACACCAACATCGACAGGCTCACTTGATGCCACAAGGCGCTGATGATCATGGTGGCCATCGATGGGGCGATGATGTTAAGAGCGCGGGCTTTCGGATTGCGGCGCAGCAGCGCCCTACTGAGCGGAAAGTACACGTAATCGCGCAGCCAACGCGACAGGCTGATGTGCCAGCGCTCCCAGCCCTCGGTAAAGTTGCGGATGAAGAAGGGCGTATCAAAGTTGCGCGTTAATTCGATGCCAAACAAGCCGCTAATGCCGCGCACAATGTTGGTGTATCCGGCGAAATCGTTGTAGAGAAACACACAAGACGCCACGATATATAGAACCAGATCGCTGGTAGCGAAGGCGTCTGCGGCACCAATGAAGTTCGGCGGGATCAACACAATCAGCAGGTCGGCAAAGATGGTCTTGCGCACCAAACCGAGCACGAGCAGCATCAGGCTGCGCGTCATCAATTGATTGTCAACCACACGCGGCTCGGCCAACTTGGGGAGAAAGGTCTTCGCCCGTTCAATCGGCCCCGACAGCATCTTGGGGAAGTAGGCTGCGTACAGTGCAAAATCAGCGAAGTTGGTTGTGGCCGTCACCTGCCGACGATGCGTATCCACCAGATAGGAGATCATCTCCAGCACGTAGTAGGACATACCGATAGGGAAGACGATCCGGATGGTGATGCTGGCCAGGCCATCCGCCGATAGGCCAAGGCTCATCAACAGGCTGCGCAGCTCCGGTACGTAAAAATCGGCATACTTGAAGTAGAGCAGCATCAATAGGTTGAGAATGATCCCCAACCAGAGTAGCCAGCGTTTCTCCTTCTTCTCGCCAAGCTGGAGCGCCTGGCCCAAGGCAAAATTCGCCGCGCTGACCACCAGCAAAACGACGGCAAAGGTCGCGGCAATCGCGACGTAGAAGGCGTAGGAGAGGCCCAACAGCCATAGGTTTTGCGGACGGCGCGGCAGAACGTAGTAGACTGCCAACGCCACCGCGACGAAAACGACAAACTCCCAGGAGGTCAGCAGGCCAATATCGGAGAAGACGAAAGGCAGCATAACAAGGTGAGCTCAACGTGAGGCGGCAGGCGGCTGGGCAAGCTGCCACCCCAGCCACTCCCCGTAGCGGGTGGAGCCTTCAACGGTGAGGTGACGCCAATCATACCAGTAGCGCAGCGGGAGCCTGTCCAGGGTGGGGGCAGCGATGAAGGCTGCATCGTGTTGGTCCGCTAGAGATTGCAGCGGCCTGATGAAGTTCTCCAGATAGGTGGCCCGCTGTCCGGGGACCGTCCAGTAGGTCGGGACGAAAGGCATCTCCACCAGGATCACATCGACCCCACGTTCTTCGACAGCTAAGATCGCCTGAAGAGCTGCCCATTCTTCAGGAATGATCAGGTATTGCACTTCTTCACGGAAGCGATCGCTGCGTAAGCTGGGGACGGTCAACGTTTCTTCTGGGTCACCCGGATAAACACCAAAACCATCTGGGGCAAGTTGAGCACGTTGCAACTCCGAGAGCTGCCAGCTATTGCGATGCAAGAACCACCATTCACCCGCTGAATAGTAGCGATATGCCTGCGACTGATGCGTCAGCCAACCTTCAAGCGACCAGTTACCCACCCCATGTTGGATGAAAGGCGCTCCCACAATCAGTGGGCCGTCCGGTGGACTGTAGTCGGCCAGGCCGTATTCGACCGCTGTGGTGCCTAGAATGATCACAGCGGGTTGATACTCAGCCACCAGCAGATCAACAAACACAGCAATCTGTGAGGGACGCACACCACCCACGCCGAAGTTATAGCAATTGAGCGCTTCCCCACCAGCAGCCTGCATAGCTGGGCCGATCACTGCCGGGTTCAAGCCGCGATGCACCATCGAGGTGCCAAACATGATGCAGTCAACCCCGCCCTGCTCTGCGGCGAAATCACGCAGACCGGCGATCTTAGGATCGAAGTGCATATGGAAAGACCCGACCGAACCCGGATGATCGATCAGGTCTGTTGTTTCAATGAGACGGGCGCTGCCTTCCAGCAGGCCGCTCAGCGCGATCAGTAGCGCCAGGGCAATCGCCAGAGTAACACCGGCAGGCGCTTGCAGCTTCAAAGTCGAAAAAATGGATGACGTCTCTTGAGTGATCATGAGCTGTGTGTGTAAAACCTATACCCCAGGAGCGCAGTAAGGATAGTGCGCCAGTCAAACCCTGTCAACCGTCGTTGGGTAGTCGCTTAATCCGCTGGGAAGAATGGCCCAATTCCGGTTTGGGTCGCGCTCTGGCCGCTCGCTTCTACGACGGGCAGCGGCTCCCCCGTATCGCCATCCACCCATGACAAGCTCACCCAAACCTCATCCGTACCAATCGACGGGTCGAGCGGCAGCAGCACATATTGATCGATCTCGCCCGACTCCGGACGCCAACAGGTGGTTGGAAACTGCTGATTGAAAGGCTGCTGCAAGGTTGCTGCCGTTGCTACCGCATCGGTCCCGACCGGTAGCAGGGATTGGTAGTAGGGACTGTGAAGCTGCCCACTCGACTGCCAGGTCAGCCACAGGTGCAGTCGGTTCTGCTCATCGAGCCACCCGGCGAAACGATCCAATATTAGGGTATCGTCGTAACGCGCACCAGAGTTCAGCTCGGCTTCGGGTGCTGCTTCAGCTATGGCCGGAGCCAGCACAGGTGGGTCGCTCAGCCCGGAACTGCTAACGCGCAGCACCGCTACCATCGCCAGGATCATCAGGCTTTGAGCCCCGTACAGC
>JAADYZ010000256.1 GCA_010092775.1 Chloroflexota bacterium | reverse complement strand
GGGTATGCTAGACAACAACGTTATCATTATTACGGGCGCTGCCGGCGCGCTGGGCGTGGCCGTTTCTTACAAGTTTGTCGAGTTGGGCGCGCGGGTGGCACTGGTTGATCGCGCTGCCGACCGGCTGGATCAGAATTGTGGGACCTTGAAAGAGAAAGGCGCCCTGCTGATCGGCAGTGTTGATGGGACGAAAGCCGAAGACGCCGAAAGCATGGCCACGCAAGTGCGCGAGCACTTCGGCCAGATCGACGGGCTGGTTAACATCGTTGGCGGATTCTGGTCGGGCACGCCGGTCCATGAGTCGCCGGAAGATCGCTGGGACTTCATGTTCAACTTGAATGCGAAGTCCACCTTCCTCGCTTCGAAGGCTGTCATCCCACATCTGATCGAAAATGGGGGGGGCAAGATCGTCAATATCGGTGCCAAGGGTGGCCTGACCGCACCGGCAAACCAGGGTGCCTATGGGGCGTCTAAGTCTGCTGTCTTGCGCCTGACCGAAGCGATGTCTGCTGAGCTGAAAGATCACCTGATTAACGTGAACGCGGTCATTCCCAGCATCCTAGACAGCGAGGCGAACCGCAAAGCGATGCCCCAGGCTGACCCAGATAAGTGGGTGACACCAGACGCTCTAGCCGATGTGATCGCCTTCTTATGCAGTGATCAGGCTCGTGCCATTCATGGCGCACTCATTCCCGTCTACAATCGCAATTGATTTGAGCGAGCAGGGAGGCGGTCGGCTCGCTCAGTCGATCGCCTCGATTCATGCTAGAATGTCCGCAACGTCGCAAGCTGTAAGCTAACAAGGGTGTGTGCATGGTCGACAAATCGTCAAGCGCCATCGAAGCCTCTGATTTCTACACGCTCTACGAATGCAATCGCAAAGTCTACCTGAACCATCACGGCGACCCAGCCCGGCAGGTCGACCCGGACAGCTTTGATGAGTTTCTGCGTGAGCAAGGCATTGCCTATGAGGCGGATGTGGTTGGCACCCTGGAGGTGGAGATTCCTGCTTACACGCCGGGAGATCTACAAGCGGGCTATCAGGCCACGCTATCGCTGATGCAAAGCGGCGTAGCACTCATCTACCAAGGGGTGTTAATTGGCGCGGAGATGGAAGGTCTGCCCGACCTGCTGATCCGGGTGGATGGGCCGTCCGACCTGGGCGACTATCACTATGAGCCGATTGACATCAAACGTTCAACCAAGATCAAGGACGCCTATCGCCTCCAGTTGATGCTATACATGCTGCTGTTAGAGAAAGCCCAGGGCTTGCGCCCAAAAGGCCGACTGTTCCTGAGGCCGCCGAAAGATCATCAGGGCGAAGCGCTGTATGTTGAAGAGCGCATCGACTTCGACTGGGAGCTGTTCAACAGCAAGTTCGCGGAGTTGGCGGCGCTGGTTCGCGGTGAGGTCGAACCGGACCCCTTTCAAGCCTCGATCTGCAAGGGCTGCGTGTGGCGCAACATCTGCCTGCCGCAAGTCGAACGAACGCAGGATATTTCGCTCATCACAGGCCTGAAGCGCTCCACCTGGGAAGACCTGCGTGAGCGCGGTTGGCGCACCCTGAGCGACGTCGCGGACCTCGACCCGATGCAGTTGACCAGCATCAAGGGTGTGGGCAGCAAAACGGCGGAGCGCCTGGTCTTTCAGGCGCGCGCGTTGGTGCGCAACGAACCCGTTCAGGTCACTCCGATTCCATTGCAGCCGAGCCGAAAAGCCATTTTCTTCGACATCGAGGGTGTGCCAACAGAAGGAATCGTTTACCTACTGGGCACCTCCACACGTCGCGGAAACCGGCTGCGCTATACCTACAACCTGGCCCAAACCCCAGCGCAAGAAGAAGCAATGTGGCGGGCCTTTCTGGAGCGCATGAACGATACTGAGGGTCCGATCTTCCACTTTGGTGCTTTCGAGAAGACCACCCTGCGCCAATTGGATGAGCGCTTCGGGCCTGACCCGCGCACCGCGCCCCTGCTCCGCCGCCTGGTTGACCTGGAGAAGATCATCAAGAACTGCCTGTATCTCCCTCTCACCAGCTATTCGCTGAAGCAGGTGGCCCCCTGGTTGGGCTTCGAATGGGGCAAATCGCAGGTGAAGACGGGCAGCGACTCGATCCAAATCTACACCGAGTGGTCCAAGACCGGTGACCCGGCCCTGTTGGACGCCATTCTGCGCTACAACGAAGACGACTGTCAGGCGACGGCCTTTATCTATGACTGGCTGCTGACGCTCGAACTGGCCTAACGCGATGCCAAACGATCTCGTGCGCTATCCGATTCCGGCTGAGACCACCCGTGTAGAGTTGGCCTTCGCAAACTCACGCTTCATCGCAACGATTGGCCAGGCGCAAACGGTGGATGAGGCAAAAGACTTTATCGCAGCAATGCGGGCAGAATTCGCAGACGCCACCCACAACGTACCGGTCTACAAAGTTGGCTACGGCAACTCGATCACCGAAGGGGCCAGCGATGACGGCGAGCCGTCCGGTACGGCGGGGCGTCCGGCGCTGGCGGTGCTGCGTGGGGCTGACATCGGCGACGTCGTTCTAGTCATCACACGCTACTTCGGTGGGACCAAGTTAGGCACGGGTGGCCTGGTACGGGCCTACACTCAAGCGGCACAAGAGGCACTCGCTGTCCTGCCCCGTACCTGGCGCATCGAGACACGCAGCGGGCTGTTAAGCGTGCCCTACTCCTTTTACGAGCGGATCAAACTGCTGGTCGAGGCGACCAACGGTGAAATTCTAGATGAGGAGTTCGCGGGTGAGGTGATCTTGACGCTATCATTTGCGTTGGATCATTATGCTGAGTTTGAACATGCTTTGACTGAAGTAACCTCCGGCGGCCTGGAGGTTCTCTGGGAGGATAGCTAGATGATGGATACACAGTTCTGGAATGCACTGGAAGACCTGGCAGCGCGTCACCAGATTAAGATTGACAAACCAAGGGGCAGCAAGCACGCGCAGATTGCCAACCTGACCTACCCGGTGGACTATGGCTACCTGGATGGGACGCGCTCGAAGCGCGGTGGGGGCGTCGAACTCTACATGGGCACATTGGGCAATCTCAATGTGACTGGCGTGATCTCGATGCTGGATTTGAGCGACTACGGCAGTACGATGAAGCTGTTGATTGGCTGTTCCGCACAAGAGATGGCAGACGCGGTGGCGGTCGAAAAACGCGGTGGTGTTGCGGCAACGTTGATCGTACGTAATCCGGGTTAGCTTTTGTCTTTCGACGTGGGTAGCGTGAACCAGAAGATGCTGCCCTTGCCAACTTCACTCTGCACGCCAACCTCGCCGCCTAGCTTGTTCACAATACGCTTGACGATCGAAAGGCCGAGACCGGTGCCGTGAGCTTCCGTTTTGTGGAAGCGGGTCCCCAGCTCAAATAGCTCGGCCTGATCTTCCTCCGCGATACCGAGGCCGTTATCTTCAACCTCCAAGCGGACCAGGTTAGACCCACTCGTGGCACGAATGTTAAGGGTGGGTGCCTCATTTTCCTTGCCCGCATACTTGCAGGCGTTTTCCACAAAATTGGCGAAGATTTCCTCAATCCAGGGACCATAGCCCACTACGGTTGGCAACCGTGAGGATATGGTAACGGTCATCCTCTTCTCGTCGATGATCGGGCGGAAGCGCTCTAACACGGCATCGACCAGGGGGCGGATGGGCACCGGATCGCTGGGAACTTCTGCGCCGCGGATGCGTGCCAACATCAGTAGGCTCTCGACCATTTCGGTCATGCGGGCACCATAGGCTTCGACGACGGCAATGCCTTCGCGGAACTCATCGTCTAGCTGGTCACTGTAGTCCACCTTGAGCAAAGCGACATGCCCCATAATGACATGAAGGGGGGTGTTGAGGTCGTGCGCAACGGTATGCGCGAAGGCATCCAACTCGGTATTGCGCTCTTCCAACTCCCGCGCGTTGCGTTGTGACTCATCAAACAGGCGTGCGTTCTTGATCGCCAGCGCAGCCTGATCGGCCAGCGCTTTGAGTGGCTCGATATGCTTGCTTGTAAAGAAGTTGGGGGTGGCGCTGTCCAGATTGAGGAAGCCAAAGACCTCACCCTGCAAGGTGATCGGTGTAGAAATGTGTGAGCGAATCCAGGTACCCGGTGGCAGCCTGCGCCAGCGCTTGTCGAAGTGCGTGTCGCTGATGACAAGCGGCTGCCCAGATTCCAGCATCTCGTTGAGGGTAGGAATATCGCGCACCTTAACACTGAGATCGGTAATCGCTTTGTTGTAGCCGCGATCAGCGAAGCCGCGTTCGCGGACAATGCGAACGCCACCATCTTCATCAATCACCATGACGGTGCTGCCATCATGCGGAACCACTTTGCCCACGTTATCCAGTACGTGGTCAAGCACTTCTTCTGGGTCCAAGGTGCTGTTGACGATCGCGGCGGTGTCTTGAAGGGCCTCGGCCAACAAGCGCTGCTCACGCTCATCGTTAGTGATGCGTTTGCGCTCGGTAATGTCCCGCGCGAAGACGGCCACGCCCACGACATCGCGCTCCTTCGACGCTCCGCCACCCTTGATGGGGTTGAAACTAATCTCAAAGTCGGCGTTTTTTCCGCTCAGCAAGAAGCGCTCCTCAACCATGAAGCGCTCGCCTTTCAGCGCACGGTCAAACCAGGACTTCCAGAAGGAGGCCACGTCCGAGGGCACAACGACCAGAATGTTGTCCCCGGTATCGACCCGGACGCCATAAGCGGACTCAAAAACCTTGACCAATGCTGAGTTGGTGGCCACGATACGATACTGTGTGTCAATCGACCAGACCATATCTCCGGTGTTGTCGATGAGCGCAGAGAGGCGCGCCTGATTCTCCTTCAACGCCAACTCGGCTTGCAGGCGCTCAGTGATGTCGTGAACAATGGAGAACAGCAGAACCCGACCACCGACTTCAACCGGACCAGAGTAGATTTCAACATCACGGATGCTGCCGGATGAGAGACGATGGCGAAAATAGAGATGGCTGGTCTTCTGATCCAGGATGGCGTTGAGCTGTTCAGTCACGCGCTCGTTCGAGCTGGCGTTAATGTCTTGAAAGCGGAGATCGGTAAATGCGTCGCGTTGATAGCCATAGAATTCACAGGCGGCCATGTTCGCATCGACAATATCGCCCGTGCTTGGATCGATCAGTAACTTGATGGCCTCATTGTTCTCAAAAATCTGCTGATAGATCTTGGTGCGCTCGCGGCGCATCTCTGCGGCGCGCATCCGCTCGGTGATGTCTAGCGCGATTTCCAACACAGCCGGGCGGTCACTGTAGCGCACTGGCATACTGGCCACCTCAACGTCAATCACCTGCCGGTCGCGGCGGATGAGTTTCTGAGGCAGCCGCACGGAAGTCGTATTGCTGCTGCTCGCCTGCCTGACGCGTCTTCGCAGGGCCTCGTGGAAGTCTGGGTGGACCACATCTGTAATGGGATGCCCAATCATCTGGCCCGGTTCATCCCAATTCAACAGCACCGCACCGGCCTGATTGATATAAACGATGACTCCTTCGCAGTGGACTAGGATCGCAGCGGGAGAGTTCTCGACCAACTGCCGGTAGTCAATGTCGTCGGCAGGAGGGAGTTGGAATTCATCGTCGGCGGTCAAACGTGGTGACTGCGTCATGGTACGGAACTCGTTCAGCCTTTGTTTGGAATCTCTTTATAGAGTTTGATTATACTGCGATCAGGGAATCCGTATCGAGCCAGGCGTCCCAAGGCCTCACAAATCCATTCTATTCAAACTGCTTTATAGCGATTCTCTTACGCAATTATCCGGCAGAGGGTAATTCGAACCAGAAGATGCTGCCTTCACCCAGGATGCTTTCAACGCCGACGGCCCCACCGAGCTTGTTGATGATGCGATCAACGATGGAGAGTCCGAGGCCCGTGCCTTCGATCTCCTCTTCAGTTGGGATGCGGCTGAACATCTTGAAGAGCTTATCGAGGTCTTCTTCAGCGATGCCAAGCCCGTTGTCTTGCACGGAGACGCGCACCTTACCGCCGTGATCGTGGGCGCTGATGATAATCTGCGGGGCTGGGTTGTCAACGCCGATGTACTTGATGCCATTCTCGACCAGGTTGGACACTGCCGCGACCAGCCATTTGTCGTTGCCCATCACGCGAGGCAAGCTGCCATCCACTCGAAGATCGACCCCACGATCTTCCAGACGGGTGTGCAGGCTCTCAATGACACCCGACACCACGTCATCCATACTGACCGGATTGATCGCCTCGTTGGACTCGCTCAAGCGAGCCAGGAACAGCAGGTCATCGATCATGTGGTGCATCTTCTCGGTGTAGCGCTCGATGTTTTCCAGGTAGACGGTAAACTTCTCCTGGAGTTCTTCAGGCAGCTCTTCGCTCAACATGTTGGCGAAGCCCATCACAACTTGCAGGGGCACCTTGAGGTCGTGGGCTACTGTGTAGCTGAAGGCGTCTAACTCTCGGTTGCGCGCTTCCAACTCTTTGGAGTATTGCAGCATCGTCCGATAGATGCGCGCGTTCTTCATGGCAATGGCTGACTGATCAGCGAAGGCCATCAGAGCCCGGCCCTGGGTGCGTTGAAAGAAGCCTGGAGCCTCACTCACCAGATTGAGGCAGCCCGTGACCTGTTGATCGCTGCGGATTGGTACGCTGATGTGGGAGCGAATCCAGTCGTCTGGCATAAAAGAGACCCAATCCGGGTCTGTGTGCACATCCTCAATGACGTGGTAGTCCTGGCTTTCTACAACGGTACGCAGCCAGGGCGTTGACGCGACCTGCTGCCGAGACGAAAGCAAGGCACTGCGCAGGCCGCGATCAGTATAACCGCGGCTGCGGACGACACGTGCCACACCATCCTCGATGATCATAATGTTGGCGGCGTCATGCCGGACCACGCGGCTCAGGTTGGTCAAAACGCGATCCAGCACTTCCTCAAGCTCTAGCGTGCTGTTGAGCACCGCGGCGGTGTCGCGCAGGGCTTCTGCGAGGATGCGCTGTTCGCGCTCAGCTTCCTCTGTGCGAACTTTGGCGGTGACATCCTGTGCAATGCACAGGAGCCCGTTTTCGACCGGATAGACGCAGACTTCATACTTGCTGCCCGGTAGTCCACCCGGCAAGGCAAAATCGCTGGTAAAGCGCATCGGCTGGCGGGAGGCGGCAAGTTTTCGATAGGCCGACCAATGGATGGAGTCCGCGATGTCTGGCATTAGATCAACGACACGCTTTCCGATGATCTGGTCTTCGTTGAGAGCAGTCGCGCGGGAAGCGGCACGATTAACCTGGGTATAGCGCCAATCACGATCGATGATAAAGCCGACATCTGTGATGCCGTCGAACAACTGCCAATAGCGTTCTTCAGCGGCCCGGACCTCAGTGTAAATCGCGTCTACATCCTCCACGTCGTGGATGATGACATGCCACAGTCGGCGGCCATCATGGACGCGCGAGGCGATTTCAACGTCCAATTTGGACAGCTCGCCGCTTGCCCGTCGGATGGACTGGCGCAGCGTTACCGGAGGTTCCTCAACTTCAGACCCAGCATTCAAGATCGTGCATACGGCTGCCGGTAAGTGAGCCTGATAAGGTTCGCCAGTCAGGTCCTTCTCTGCACCGAGGCCAAACAAGCGCTTGAATGTATCATTCGCCACCACAATCTTTTCGTGGTCGCAGAGCAACATCGGCGTTTTGGACGTTATAACCCGACTATAGAGAGACACAGTTGTCACCTGCTCTTGGGTAAAATCAGCCGACTCAGTCGTGGGCGCGTTAGGGTTTGGTGCTACGGTGATGTGCTTGCTCAATTGGT
>JAADYZ010000255.1 GCA_010092775.1 Chloroflexota bacterium | reverse complement strand
GTGTCATGGGGACATCAGCCCGCCGAAAAATAACCTGTGAATCCTCATTGGGATCGCGCCTGGCCGGGTTTTCCAGGCGCTCCAGCAGGTTGGTCGCCCAGGGATCGCGCGGGCGCAGGCGCAAAACTTGCCGCAGACAGTGCATCGCCTCAGTTTTGTCTTTGGCGACGGGCACCATCATCCGCCAGGCCGCGACGTTCTCGCGGTCGTTCTGCAAAATCTCGATCAGAATCCAGCGCGAGTTGACGCGGTCACCGGCTTCGATGAGTTCGCGTGCGCGCATCACAGCTTCTTCGTGAGACATAGCTCTTGCCCTCGCTCGCTACTCTAGTTTATCGGCAGGGTGAATGTAAACTTGGTCCCGATGCCATTATCGCCTTCGTCTGCCCAGATCTGTCCGCCGTGTGAGACTACCGCTTTGCGACAGAAGGCCAGGCCCAGGCCGAAGCCGCTGGCCTTGCGCCCTTCTTCGGTCTGCACAAAGCGATCAAAGATGCGCTCGCGCTCATCTGCCGGAATGCCCGCACCCGTATCGTTCACGGTGATCAGGATCATATCGCCGTCTCGATCCACGCTGAGGGTGATCGCGCCTTCGGGCGGCGTGAACTTGAGCGCATTGTCCGTCAGGTTGGTCAGTACGCGGTCAATACGACCACGATCGATTTGAATGGGAGGGATGTCATCGGCCAGCACTTCCAGGCTCAGGTCGATCTTATTGCCCCAACCGAGCGGCTTGGTTCGTTCGACCACCTCACTTACCACTGCCACAATGTCTTCTTCGGCCAGGTTGAGCGCCTCGGAGCCTTCGGTCTCCAGCTTTTCTACGTCCAACATCGCATCCACCAGGCTGAGCATGCGCCGCACGCCGCCCTTGGCCATGTTGATGAAGCGCTGTGAGTCCTCCGGCAGATCGCTGTTGGTCATCTCGATCACGCTGAGGGCGGTCATAATCAGATTCATGGGGTTGCGCAGGTCATGCACGATGAAGCGCGTCGTCTCCTGGCGCAGGCGCAGCAGCTCGGCCAATTGTGCCGATTCTGAGGAGGCCGACCCCAGGCGGTCGAACAGCTCGCGCTCCCAACTGGCCGCTGTCACGCGGGATTTGTCGGCTTCCAGCAACTGGTCAATGAGCGTGTGGATGACCGTCTCTTGGAAGGTGGGGTCCTCATGCATCCCATGCCAGAAGTCCTCGCGGCTGATGGTCAGCAAGCGGGTCGGTTCGATGGCCATCACTGAGGCGGTGCGCGGCGAGTCGCTCAGCAGCGCAATCTCACCCACTAGCTCGCCAGGGTCGCGATAGCCCAGCACCAGGGCCTCACCGTCTGGGTTTTCTTTCATGATGGCTACCCGACCATAAGCCAGAATGTACAGGGAATTGGCTGGGTCACCTTCTCGAAAGATGTATTCGCTGGGTTCAAGCGTTACTGCCAGCGTGTATTGTCCCCAATCGGTATCGACAGACATCGGGTCGCCTCCGGGCGTGTGGCATGGATTAAGCACTGTGGGCAAAGGAGCCGGTAGATAGATCGACGCGGCCAGGCCTTTCCCCTCGGATTGTAGCACAAAACGCGCCGCGAATGACCTCACGATTCTCAATCACTTTCAAGCGTAGAACCGACCAATCCCCAACTAACTGGGATGCGCTCGCCCCAGCAACACGCGCTACTATCTTAGCCAATGACAACAAGAGAGGACATCCTATGCCAGAGCTTTTGTTTATCGGAGTGATTGCTTTTGTCTTGGCGCTGGGGATAACCCGAGCGGTGCTGGTGGTACACGAAGATGAAAAGGCGATCATCTCGCGCTTGGGTAGGCCGGAGCGCGTCGCGGAACCAGGCCCCCACATTCTGATCCCCCTGATACAGTCTGCCCACCTCTACGACATCACGGACGCAATGGAGCGTGCCCGGTTCGAAGCCGCCCAAAGCCGATTGGAACAAAGCTTCTTAGAAGGACAATGATCAGTGGACGCGCACTACGAACACCAGAGCGCAGACTTTCTTGGGTCTGCGCTCTTTTGCTGCTCGCTGCCTAAGCGTTGGCGGCGATCGTTTTGAGGACCTCGTAGGTTTCGCCGGTCAGTTCCTCAGAGACTTGCCATAAGCGTGTGGCAATCTCTTGATCGCGGGCGGCTTTCACGTCGCCGTTCGGGCCGGGATAGCCCTGCACCCACCAGCGCTCTGGCCCATAGAATCCGCCTGCCTCGGCCTCTGGAGCGGTCCCGGCGTAAAGCTGTGACAGGGTGCCCATCTCCATGCTCTGCGCCACTGTCCGTCCCAGGACGCCATAAACCCACCCTTCCAGGCTCCCGCCCCCTTCACCAGCGGCGCGCTGCTGAAGCTGCCCATAGGCGAAGCCGGGCTGCGCGGCAATGCTGATCGTCTCGGCGCCAGCGGCGGCGAGGCGGCGCTGTAGCTCATAAGCGAAGATCAGGTTGGCCAGCTTGCTCTGACCATAAGCCCCATAACGCGAATAGCTGCGCTTGCTGTGCAGGTCGTCAAAATCGATCGTGCCGACAAAGATGGCCGTGCTGCTCAACGTCACAACACGGCTGCCCGGTAGGTTAACCATCTTCTCAAGCAGTTGGCCGGTCAGCGCGAAATGCCCCAGGTGATTGACACCAAACTGCATCTCAAAGCCGTCAGCCGTCTCGCGGCGCGGGATGGCCATCAGACCGGCATTGTTGTAGAGCAGGTCGAGCTTCTCGTACTTGTCTTTGAAGGCCCCCGCAAAGGCCCGCACTGACGCGAGGTTGCCCAGGTCCAGCTTCATCAAGTCGAGCGAGGCATCTGGATTCTGCTCCTTGATGCCCTCCAAAGCCGCTTGCCCCTTGTCCATGCTGCGCACGGCCATCACCACATGGGCACCTTTGTCGGCCAACACCTCGCTGGTCCGCAGGCCTAATCCGCTGTTTGCACCGGTCACGATGACCGTCCGCCCCGATTGATCCGGGATGTTCTCTTCCGTCCAGTTTGCCATAATTCGTGAGTCTCCTTGTATGCTTAAGGCGCTCGAATGAGCGCTCATTCAATGCGATTCGAAAAAAGGTCCTTACCCTACTGCTACGGCACGCACACAAGACCGCGCGATGTTCGCCAACTCGCTCTGATCGAGGTCGATCGCGCCAGCAATCTGGCGTTTGGCCAGGCGCACCGCCACACCCAGAGTGAGTTCATGCAAGACCTCGATGGGCAAGCGCTGCATCACGCCGTTTTGCTGATCTGCCTCGATGAGGGCCATCAGACGATGAATCTCGTCGCTGTCGGGCAGGATAAACGCATCCTTCTGATAGGGTGAGTTCTTGTACTGCTCCAAGAAGAGAGTCTCTTCGGGATGGGCGACATAGAACGCGAAGGCGTTCAGCCAGATGTGTTCCAGGTGATCGGGCCAGGGCTCGGCCTGTGGGTCTCCGGCCATTAATGCGGCAGCAAATGCCGTCTCGATCTTCCAGAACAGTGCGTGGATCAAGTCGTCCTTGTTCTCGAAGTAGTGGTAGATTGTGCCAGGGCTGACGCCAGAGCGCTTGGCGATCACCGAGACGGGCGAGTCGTGAAAGCCTCGCTCGGAGATCACGGCCAGGGTGGCGGCGAAGATGAGTTGCTGTTTATCTTGCTCGATCGTTTGATCTGTCATCAGTTCCCTCGAATGAACGTTCATTCAAAGTGTAGCGCGCATGCTGATGCAGCGCAAAAAAGGGCAGCCATGTCGCCCGCCCTTCTTTGCGCTTAGGATTCCGT
>JAADYZ010000254.1 GCA_010092775.1 Chloroflexota bacterium | reverse complement strand
CGATGAGATCACCCGGCAGGTCATGCAGGAGCTTGAGGCGGCAGGGCACGGCGTCGGCAGCGTTGAGGGGTTTAACCTGGCTGTTACCCACGACGAAGCGCAGGCTGCTCTAGCCGATTTTCTGCACCAGCGCATGGAGCATTTCGGCGCCTACGAGGATGCCATGAGCCAAGAGCATCAGGTCTTGTGGCACTCGATGCTGTCGCCCTACCTCAACATCGGGCTGTTGGAACCGCTGCCGCTGATTAGGGCAGCCGAATCGGCCTATCATGTTGGCCATGCGCCGATCAATTCGGTTGAGGGATTCATTCGCCAGATTTTGGGCTGGCGCGAGTTCATCTATTGGCAGTATTGGCGGCAAATGCCCGATCTGCGCGAGGCCAACGCCTGGCACGCCCAGCGGCCCATGCCCGCCTTTTTCTGGGATGGCGAGACCGATATGGCCTGCCTCTCGTTGGCGGTCAAGCGGCTGCTGAAGAACGGCTACAACCATCACATTGAGCGGCTGATGCTGATCTGCAATTTCTGCATGATGGCCGGTGTCACGCCTGCTGAGGTGGCCGATTGGTTCCTGACCTTCTATGTGGATGCCTACGAGTGGGTGGTGCTGCCCAATGTGATTGGGATGGGCCTGAACGCCGATGGTGGTCTGACCGCTACCAAACCCTATATCTCCTCGGCCAATTACATCAACAAGATGGGCGACACCTGTAAAGGCTGCCGCTATAAGCCCAAGCAGCGCAGCGGACCTGATGCTTGCCCTTTCAACCTGCTCTATTGGAATTTCCTGATCCAGCATGAGGAGCGGCTCAAATCGAATCCGCGCTTTGGCCCCGCTGTCTACGGATTGCGTCACCTTGATGCGGAGGAGCGAGCGACGGTGGTCGCGGAGGCGGCGGCGTTTCTGGCGGGTTTGCAACCCTATCAGCCAGAGCCTGCATCACCGCCGAATAAGTAGGCGAAATCTAGCCATCGTCTCCCAATCGTATGGTTCTAAAGTTTGATTGAGATCGCAGGGGCGCAATCTACCGGGGATATTGCATCCCCGGTATGGTGAATGCTGTGGCTCTCAACTGAGCGGATCAAGCTCGGTGTTGGCGATTAAGTCAAGGGCGGCGCTCAGGTCTTCGACCAGGGACACCTGCGGGTTGATTTCACGGAAGACCTCGGCAACGATAGCGTTGAATTCTGTCGCTCCGACGACCACTTGCAGGCCGCTGTTGGGGGCGGCTTGCAGATCATCGAAGCGGGTCATGATGGCCAGCGAACGTGCCGGAGCCTGCCCCGCCAGCCGCAGATCAAGAATGCTGTGGACCACATGCGACTTGCTCAGCGTCAGGGTGTTGGCAGCCTCAGCCACATGGAAGAGTTCGCTCCAGGTCCAGGCGTCGCTTAATTGGATTTCTAGGATGCTTTGTGAGGGGTCGTGCCAGTGTAGGTCGATTGCCATTGTCCGTCCTTGATGTGACATGCGTTACCAGTAACCGTGTTTTCGTCGTCTTGACGAAAGCTTCATGTTTCCTACAGATAGGATAGCACATGTCAAGATAACCTTGCGCTATCATCACGCTTTCCAATAGGATTGTAACCAGTTTGGAGCCGCTCAATCAGTCGGAATGCCCCTACCATCCCTGCGTTTGGATGCCTGCTGCTGGAGGAACCACCGATGACCGACCCAATCCGCTGTGCCTGGTGCCCACCTGGCGACCCCATCTATGTGACTTATCACGACGAGGAGTGGGGTGTGCCCGTCAAAGACGATGACCGCCACCTCTTCGAAATGCTGATCCTGGAGGGGGCGCAAGCTGGGCTCAGTTGGATCACCATCCTCAAGCGGCGTGAGGGCTATCGCCGCGCTTTCGATCATTTTGATGTGCAGAAGGTCGCCCGCTACGACGAAGACAAGATCGCCAGCCTGCTGCAAGACCCCGGCATCATCCGCAACAAGCTCAAGGTGCGCTCTGCGGTACGCAATGCCCAGGCCTTCATCCAGATTCAGGCGGAATTCGGCGCCTTCTACACTTACTTATGGGGATTTGTCGATGGCCAGCCGATCATCAATCACTGGCCCGGGCTGGCGTCGATGCCTGCCAACACGGCGCTTTCCGACCGCATCAGCAAGGACCTCAAGCAGCGCGGCTTCAACTTCGTCGGGTCGACCATTGTATACGCTTATATGCAAGCAGTCGGCCTGGTGATGGATCACACGACCGACTGCTTTCGCTATGCGGAGCTGATAGGCTAGCTGCAGGCCAATTCTTCGATGTAGAGCAAGCTGGGGAAGGCGGGGCGTAGTTCAACATAGTCGCCAAAGCGCACGCCGTCCATCTCGCGTAAATGCTTGAGTTCGGCAAAGACCGTAATGCCCCCGATGCCAGTGTCTATCATGAAGTTATGTTTGATGTCTGGCACCGAGCGATCTTGAAAATCGCCCTGCGCAATCTCATTCATCTGACCGTAGAGAGTCACCCGGAAGAAACTGCCCGGCACGATTTCCTGGCGCACCTCGTTGAACTGGCGCTGAATTCGGTAGAGGTAGGTATAGAGATAGGCATTGCAGACCTGTCCAACCCAGGCCGGGTCAACCCGTGAATAGTTATCAAATAGAACCAACTCATCGCGGGCGTTGCCCTGTTGAATCTCTGCTCGCACCAGTTGGCCTTCGTCATCAGGCCGCGCTTCAACTTCGAGCAAGAACACAGGAATCGGGGGAACCTGATCAAAGGACATGGGCTTGTTCTTTCTGTTGGACCGATCTTAGGAGCTACCATACCGTATTGCAGATTAGTTGTCTAGGGGATTCGCGCGACCGGTCAGGCGACTGATGACCAGCTTGCCGAACAGTCGCGCCTCTTCACTCTTGATGATCCAGGCCACAGCGCCAAACACTGCCAGGCCCAGCCCAATCGCCAGCGGCGTACCGATCAGCACACCAGTCAGATCGATAAGCGGCAGGCTCGCGAACAGCACGCCGCCCATCACCAGGCTGGCCAGGCTGGCCCGCCCCACGCTGACCAGCGTGCGCCGACTTTCTTCACCGCCTAACCCACCCACACGTGGCGCGATAAAAGCGATCAATAGAACCGCTTCAATTGTTGTGGCGATGGTGTTGGCCAGAGCCAGCCCCCCAAAGGGCCCGCTGGTGTAAGGATCAGGGCCTTGCACCACTTGGATCAAGAGAAAGCTCAGCAGCACATTCAGCAGCATCGCGCCGCCGCCGATGGCCACCGGCGTGATCGTATCGTGCATGGCGTAAAAAGCCCGCGTGATGATCTCGACCAGCGAGTGCGACACCAATCCCAGCGCGTAGAAGAGCAGTGCCCACGCCACTGCCTGACTGTCCGCCAAGGAGAAGTTACCCCCCTCGTAGATCAACTGGACGATCGGGAGACGCACCACCACCATCCCCACTGTGGCCGGAATCGCCAGGAACAACACCGCACGCAGCACTTGGCCGAGCGTGCTGCGCAGGTTGCTGGTTTCGTCGCGGGCCACCTGTGCCGAGAAGGTCGGGAAGACCGCAATCGCGATTGACTGGGCGATCACGCCTTGCGGCACAAGAAACAGAATCCAGGCACGCTGCAGGGCCGCAGCGCTGCCAGGGAGCATTGCGGAGGCAAAGAACAGATTCGCCCAGAAGTTGAGTTGTACCACCGCCAGACCCAGCACGCGCGGCCCCATCAAAATCAGGACCTCACGCACGCCTGGATGCTTGAGGCGAGGTTGAAGCGGAATCCTGACGTCAAGCCGCAGCAGGCCAGGGAGTTGAATTAGGAGGTGCAGCAGTGAGCCTAATACCGCTCCCCAGGCCAAGCCATAAATG
>JAADYZ010000253.1 GCA_010092775.1 Chloroflexota bacterium | reverse complement strand
GCCCTGGACCTGCGCCTGGATGCCAATGATCTAACCGGTGGTGTCCGCCTGGCCCAACGGATCGTAAGCGAGTTTGTCGATGCCGACCTAGACGAGACGGCCAACCAGATTCGCGCTGCCTTCAACGAGCGACTCAAAGAGTTTGGCCTGGCCCTGGCCGATTCAGCGAGCTCGACAGAGCCAGCGCGAGCCAATCTCCCGGCACAGTGCCCGGCTTGTCTGGGCCCGGTCCGGGCAGATGAAGTTAGCTGGATCAACGATCACAGGGCTCAGTGCGCCTTCTGCGGCTCACCGCTTGAGGTGGTCCTTTGAGCTCTGCCCGTTACACAATGTCGGGTTCGAGCAGCCACAGTTTGATCAGCTTATCGGCGGAGGCAGAGGCCAGGAACAGGCCATCGGGTGAAAAGCGCAGCGCGTTAACCCAGGCTTGATGCCCCTTAACAGCAGCCAATCGATCGGTGCTGATGCTGCTCCAGATTTTGATGTAGCAGTAGGAGGCAACCGCGATGCTGGTTGAATCGGGGGAGAAGGCGACGGCGTGCAAACCTTCATTGTAATCGCTCATGGTGACGCTTAAGCGACCTGAGGGCAGTTCCCACAGCTTCAAGTTGGTGTCCTGCGAGGCAGAGGCCAGAAAGCGCCCATCGCCGGAAAAATCGATGGCGTGGACGTTGCGTTTGTGGCCCTTCAGCTTCATCCCGCTGAATTGGTTCTGCGTGTCCCACAGCCAGATTTCGCCGTCCGATGCACCCGAGGCCAGCCACAATCCGTCTGGCGAAAAGCGCAAGCTGTTGACACGGCTGTTATGCCCGTCGAGCGTGCGCAAGGCCCGTCCATCCGAGACGCGCCACACCCGAATACTACTCATGCCAGAGCCGGAGGCCAGGAGGCGTCCATCTGGCGAGAAGGCGACGGCGGTCACCCCGCCCCAGTGGCCAGGCAGCACGGCTAACAGCTCACCGCTGTGAGCCTCCCAGAGCTTGATCGAATCATCAAAAGAGGCGGTCGCCAGATAACGGCCATCCGGCGAAAAGTCTAAAGCATAGATCAGACTGTTGTGTCCGGGCCAGGAGAGAAGCTCCGCCCCATCGGCGGCCGCCCACACCTTGATCACCCCATCGCCGCCTGCCGCTGCAATTGCGCCGCCGTCTGGGTTGAAGCCCAGCGCGTAGATTGCCTTGCGATGCCCGCTGAGGGTCAGTTGTTCTTGCAGGTGAATGCGTTTTACCGGGGCAGCTTTCGACGCCAAGGGTTGGAGGTTCATAACCCTGAGTATGCAACAATCCGCAGAAGCGCGCAATTGGGGTGAAGGCCGGTGATCGAAACGCGCGGCAAGCGCAGCCTGATTCATGAGAGCACCCGAGTTGCGCTGCGCGTCAGCCCGCCGATTCAGCCAACCGTTTGAACTGAGTCCGGATGCGGGCGATCAACATAATCGACGCGACCACCAATCCGACGGCGAAACCGAACCACACCCCCGCCGCCCCACCCTCAAGGGCCACGCCAAGCACATAGCTGGCGGGCAAGGCGATCAGCCAATAGCCAATGAGGGACACAACCGTTGGCCAACGATTATCGAGGATGCCGCGCAGCGCCCCTAAACTGACCGATTGCAGCCCGTCGAAGACCTGCATCAGCGCGACGGCAGTGAAGGTCAGGGCGGCGGTGGCAATCAACTGGGCATCAGAGACGAACAGGGTCGCCACAGAGTCACCTTCGATCAGCAGTAGGATGGTGAAAGCGCTCGTCCACAAGGTGGTGAGGCCCAAGGCAGCAATCGTGATGGGTGGTAGGCGCTTGCGTTCGCCCGCCCCAGCGGCCTGCGCCACCCGGATCGTTACCGCGCCAGCCATCCCCAGTGGCAGCATGTAGAGCATGCTGGAGACGCTGTTCACGATCTGATTGGCGGCCAGCTCCACTGCCCCAAGCCACCCGATCAGTATACCAGCGACAGCCACCGCTCCACCTTCGAAGACATACTGCAAGGCCATCGGTGTGCCCTCGCGAAGTTGTTCACGGAAGGCCAACAGCGACCAAGGTTCGCCGTCAGCCTGGCGATACTCAGCCATCTCAGGCGCAAACTGATAGTGTAGGATCATCCCTAACAAGCCAATGCCCTGGCCTAATAGGCTTCCCAGCCCGGCACCAAGCAGGCCCAACTGCGGAAATCCCAGGTTGCCATAGATCAGCAGCCAGTTGAGAAAGATATTGCTGACGACGGCAACCAGCGTCAACCACAGGCCGAGCCAGGGGCGGTCGATAGCATCATAGAGCTGTTTGAACACCAACAACAGCACATAGGGAATCAGCGACAGGCTCATGCTGATCCAATAGGGGTTGATCACATCCAGCACTTCGGAGGGTTGACCGACAAAAGGCAAGCCCATCAGGCCCAGCAGCATCAGTCCGGTGCTGATTAGTCCGGCCAACAAGGCGATCACAATCGCATGACGGATCACCTGGCCCACTTTGCCAGGTTGATTGGCCCCATAGGCCTGCCCCACCAGAATCCCGACTGGCCCCACGAAGCCGTACAGCCCGGCATAGAAGATCAACAGCAGGCTGCTCGTCAGCGAGACGGCACCTAAGGCGGGCGCGCCGAGCCAACTGAGCATGGCCGTGTCGACCAGGCCCGGAAGTGTCGAAGTGGTCAGCCCGATGATGAGCGGCACCGCCAGGCTGATCAGCGGATTGATCTCGCTGACAACGCGCTTAGCGAACGCAGATGACTGTGTAGATTGCTTGGTTTGAGTTGACATTCTCCCACCTGTTACCAAT
>JAADYZ010000252.1 GCA_010092775.1 Chloroflexota bacterium | reverse complement strand
GGTGTCTCCCTCACTCGATGGCTTTACCTTGACACATCACCTAATCAAGCTCGGAATGCCTGGAATCAACCCGGCTACACCCATTGAAAGAGTACAAATGATAAACGTCACAATGGGTATCAGAAGCCGTTTCGATTGCGGCAAGTCTGTTGAGCGTTCCATGTCGCCGACTAAACCTGTATTTGTCAGCAACAGCGCCAGGGACCAGCCAAAAACTGGGTTTACTAACGCCGAGCCGATTATGCACAGCCCTCCGCTCTGCGCCTGTGCCATAGACGTGATCAACTGAGCGCCAACTTCCAGAAGCGGCACAAAGACACCAACAATCAATGCAACACGTAACACTGGTGCCCACGCCGCAATGTCCATTGGATAGCCAATCACCACTACAACGATGCACAAAAGGCCGGTTAGGATTGCTCCTGCTGGTATGGGGCGTTTGGCAATAGCAGCAGGAATCATGTATGTGCCCCACGAAGATGCCAGATTTCCACCGCCCAATGCGCTGCCAACAATCTGTCGCAGTGAACTAACTGTCATCGTATCATCGACATCCATCAGCACCTTATCTGCCCCAGCCGGGTAGTTTTGCTCCTGGAATACACGATGCCCCACGAAATCAGGGGGCCACATCGATACCGCTAGAATTGCGAATGGCAATACTGCAACAAAATGAGATAGGGTAGGCCATCCAAGCATCCAGCCGCTGTCTGCGCTCCACCAATAGAGTGGATTCATATTGGGGATACCAGGTGTGGTCGTAAACTGGAAGGGGGCCCCCATAGCTAAGGCAACAACCAAAGCAATCAGGGAGCACAAGGGAATAGCTAGCCAACGTTTATTGATCCTGATTAGGTATGCGTATGTGAGTATGGTCGTCATCATGACTACAAAGAAGACGGCTGAGTTGCCCACCCCCTCTGACCAACTCTGTAGGGCGGTCATTTGTCCTATCAAGCCAACCATACCCAGGTAGATGAGCAATCCACCACGCACGCCTCCTTCAGTCAAATTGACCAAAGTCGACCCACCTTTGGTCAACCCCAGCAGCAGACCAAAAATACCAACCATGATACCCAGGGCCAGCGGATGCCCACCAGACAAGACAATGAGAGGGATTAGGGGAATTAGGGGGCCATGACAACCAGCCAGGTTGGCCGTCGGGACGAAAAATCCGGAAAGGAGAGTGACAAATAGTACGGCAGCAATCAGCATTTCAAAGCGCACGTTCTCAACAATGAAATCCGCAGAGAGACCGTAGCCGGCTGCGAATGCACTTACAATGGCTGTAGTCATCACGACTTTGCCGATTGTGCCGGCAATGGCTGGCGTTATGTCTTCGATCTCGAAGTTAAAGTCACGTCCAGGAAGGTTAAGCTTCCATCTTTTGGGCTCCATGATCGTAAGTTCATGTTCCAGATACGCTTCTCTGCTCCCAAACTCTGCGGCAGGCTGGCGCAATGTCTGGTAGGTGTTCATGTTCATCGTTATGCGAAATCTCCCGTTTCTATGAAAACAAGTGGATGACTGTGGAATATGACGCGAAGACTATTGCGTGCTATGTTAGCGGTGCTACCCTCAGGCCCAGGGGGAAAGCGTTTTGCTCGATGTATCCTCTTGAGCTGATCACACGCAGTTTGAGTTCGTTACTCCTCGAGAACTCGTATTGCGGGCTCAACCCCGAACGGCTTTACCAGCGGCTGAACCAACCTCTTGCGTCGTATTGATGAGTTGGAGAGTGTGCACTCATCGAAAAGAGTTTCGTCGTGGTCAATATCAACTCATACATCTACACTTAGTTTGCCCCCAGTAACTTGTATCGTGGCGATTGCAACTAAGGAGGGGATGGACCACCGAACGTCATGCTCCCAGCATGTCATGCAACAAGCCTTGAATCCATTGTACATTGAATACTATTGGGGTCAATTGGAGAAACGTCACGACAGTGCTGACCATGCGAGCATACAATGCTCACATGAAGTGGGGCGCTAATATATCCTACTGCCTCATCAATTTGCATTCGGTCAAGCCAAGTCTTCGTCTTCTTTGTGAGCTGGCCATCATCAGTTTGCTCAAATCTTTTCAATACTTTTCTCTAACGTATTTGAACCTCCGTTTGACTTAGAACACTCGTTCAGGCTATAATGTTAAAGGAATGGAACTAATGTGCTAGCATTGGCGCCATTGATAAAGTCAAAAGTGAAGCGGAGAATTTGGAATGGCAAAGGCAGTGAAAAAGTTATCAGCACGCCAAGAGTCCATTCTCGCCTTTGTCGAGCGATACATTGATGAGAATGGTTACCCGCCAACCATCCGGGAAATTGGCAAAGAGTGCAACATCTCATCCACATCGGTAGTCAACTACAACCTCAACAAGCTTGAGGAGGCTGGTTACCTGGTGCGCGATGGGAAAGTATCACGAGGGTTGCGTCTTGCGGGCCAACCCAACATCGTGACGTCGTCAGTGGTCCGCGTTCCTCTGGTAGGTCGTATCGTCGCCAGCGAACCCGTACCGGTCCCTGAAAGTGACTTCTCAATCTTTGGGGATGACGCGATAATCGAAGTAACGCGCGACATGGTGCCAGATATTGACGACCTGTTTGCGCTCGAAGTCACCGGTGACTCCATGGTCGATGCCATGATCAATGATGGTGACATCGTGATTATGCGCCCGCATCAGAATGCTCAGAACGGTGATATGGTTGCAGTGTGGTTAACGGATCGAGGCGAAACGACGCTGAAGTATCTCTATTGGGAACAAGACCGCGTGCGCCTCCAACCCGCCAATCCCACGATGTCACCGATCTTTATTGAAGACCCATCATCGGTGCAGGTACAAGGTCGAGTGGTAGCGGTCATCCGGCACGCTTAGCCTGAGGAGCATAACGAGCCTCCGTTATGCTCCCTTTTGAATTCCAGAGCGCTTTTGAGTCCGTTTTACGTGGCTCTGCTTCAAGCACTGTGAAGGCGCCACCACACGAGACAAGCGCCTCATATGAGGCACTTTTCAGTTACTACATCCCAGCACAGCCTGATCGAGCTAGTCCGAACCCATGCCACTCGGAACAAAGACCGTCGGATCAAGCGCGTCAAAGCCAACTTTGGCCTCAAAACCTTTCACTCGAGTAAACAGTCGCTTGACAGCATCTTCGATGACCTCGTAGTCAAAGAAGGTGAAGAAAGCACTCGTGCGCAGTTCACCTGTATCACCATCTGGAATGTTGCGACTGGCCTTGATCCCCCGGTCCAACGCTCTACGGCTTTCTATGCCAAGGTTGTCAAGCACCATCTGCAAGACATCACGTGCATATTCGCGTGGACCGTAGATGCAGGTTTTCACGAGCGCATCAGCAAAAGATTGAAAATCGGGGATGTACCTATTTGCTGGCATGGCAAAATCGCTGATCACCTGATGAAGTGCTTCGAGTGTCCGCGCCGGGTAATAATACAAGTAGAGGCGCAGGCACTCCAGATAGAAGTTATAGTGTGCAGCTTCATCTACAGCAATGGTCTTTGCAGCGTGCGCTAACACTGGGTCAGCATCATCTTCAAAGCCTGCCATTTTGCCTTCTGCAAGCAGCGCGGTGTTGAGATAGTTAAGCTGTGTGGCACGTTCTTGAATGACGACATAGGCTGTCGACTTAATGGGGTCGTCATAGAGCATCTCCCAGGCTGTAGAGCGCAGATGCTGCATATAGTCTCTCACCCACTCTGGCGAACGCTGACGCATAAAGAGCAGCGCGTTGTACCATAGGTCGGCATGTTTTTCCTCCTCCGCACCCCAACGGATCTGAAAGTGGGACCGCCCATGTTCCTTGCGGAACATTTTGATCAGCAGTTCTGTGTAGTCCGGTACGTACTGCTCGACAGCAAAAAAGCCTTCGATCACACGGTGGACATCCGCGGAATGGTCTTGGCGTAGCTTGCGCCAGTCAAATGCGAGATCGGGATTCCAATTTCGCTTGGCTTGGGATACGGAAAGGTACCAGCGATAAAGGCCGTGCACGCCACGTTGGATCAAACGATTGCGCTCATCGTGGCTCAATAAGCCCGGAGGAGCAGCAGGCCGCTGGTCTTCGATTTCTGCTTTTGTCTTCGGGTCAGGCGCTGTCATAGGCACTCACCTTATGTAATAATATAGTTAGCTAATTTGTGTGTTTCCTCACTATGTCACAACCCTACTCAGGAGAAAGAGATACGTTTGTTAGGGATGATCGTTCGCAAATCACCTCAAAATCAACGTGCCAGACTGGGCAGCGTGCAGTTGGTTGGATAGATTCAAGGGGAGGGATGTCACACGCCTTCATTAGAATCTGGACCGCAACTCACCACAAAGGAATGATTCATGGAATACCGTCGGCTAGGCAAGTCTGGCCTTAAGGTAAGTGCGCTGTCGTTTGGTGCCTGGGTAACGTTCGGCAATCAGCTTGATGTCGACCAGGCCCTAGCCATCATGGCGGCGGCCTACGATCGGGGCTGCAATTTCTTCGACAATGCAGAAGTCTACGCACGTGGACGCGCCGAAACGATCATGGGGGAAGCCCTGCAAAAGTCGGGCTGGCGTCGCGATAGCTACATGGTCTCAAGCAAGGTATTTGGTGGCGCCATAGACAATCCATCACCCATCCAACGCGGCTTATCGCGCAAACACATTTATGAAGCCGCTTATCAGGCAATTGAGCGTCTGCAATGTGACTATCTTGACTTGTATTTCTGCCATCGCCCCGATCCGGATGTGCCGATCGAAGAAGTCGTGCGGGCGATGACTGAACTGATTTATCGCGGAGATGTCCTCTACTGGGGCACTAGCGAGTGGTCCGCGCAAGAGATTATGGAAGCGTATGCCATTGCACGTCAATATAACCTCATCCCTCCAACAATGGAGCAGCCCCAATACAATATGTTTGTGCGCTATCGTTTCGAGAACGAATATGCTCGTCTTTATCACCATGATACTGTAGGCATGGGGACCACCATCTGGTCACCGCTCGCCAGTGGTCTGTTGACTGGTAAGTACAATGACGGCATCCCCGAAGATAGTCGCATGAATCTTCCTGGTTATGAATGGCTGAAAGACCTTCTCATGAGCGAAGAGGGCCGAGCTCGCTTGGCGAAAGTCAAAGAATTGGCCACGATAGCCGAAGGTCTGAATACGAGCATGCCCAAACTTGCCATCGCCTGGTGCCTGAAGAATCAGAACGTCAGCACCGTTATTACGGGGGCATCGAAAGCCTCTCAAGTCGTTGAGAACTTTGAGGCCATTGATCTGATTGACCAGCTTACCGATGATGTCATGGAAACCATCGAAGGCATTCTGGACAATAAGCGCGATCGACTGGTAGACGCCAGTTAAGTCCCTAAGGCGCGTCCGTTAGCCAATTCACCCAACCCTAGCCGGCTAGGGTTGGGTGTGGCAAACCAAACCGTAAGAGTAGTAAGGTGTAAAGGGAATGCCCGTATTTATCTCGTTACTGCGTGGTATCAATGTAGGTGGCAACAAACGGATCAAGATGGCGGATTTGCGGACACTGTATCAATCACTGGGTCTAACAAACGTGCAATCACTCTTGCAAAGTGGCAATGTTTCGTTTGAAAGCGACCTGGCCGATCATGGGGCAATCACGGCCATGATCGAAGCAGAAATCCAGCGTGCCTACGCCTTCGAGGTTCGCGTTCTTTTGCGGAACGCGGAAGAGTTTCGCAGCAGTCTGGAAAAGCATCCCTTCACAGCAGCTCAACTGCAAGAGCCAACGAAGTTGTTGATTTCTTACTTGTCCACGATGCCAACAGATACGGATATCAAGACATTGAAGTCAGGCTACGACGGGTCGGAGGACATTCTGTGGCGGGGGAAAGAACTATATGTGTTCTACGTTAATGGAATGGCCCGATCGAAACTGACCAATCTCTACATCGAGCGCAAACTCGGGATGGTCAGCACTGGTCGAAACTGGAACACGGTAACGAAGATCGTCAATCTCTTAGCGACATATTGACTAAACGACGTCAATATGGTATTTTCGTAGTCCTGAATAAAGGGGGCGTGGTGTAGCGGTTAACACGCCGGCCTGTCAAGCCGGAGATCGCGGGTTCGATCCCCGTCGTCCCCGTACTGGG
>JAADYZ010000251.1 GCA_010092775.1 Chloroflexota bacterium | reverse complement strand
CTCCCCGAGTTGGCGTCTTTTTCGTGGGGCTTGTTGCAAGACTAAGGGCACCTTCTAGTAGAATAGGGGGAAGTTTCTTACCTTAGCAATCGACCACCACCCAAGCCTCAAGAGAAGAGTTCACTATGCCTCACCACCATGAATACTCGGTTGAGACCATCCACGACATTATCCGCCTCCGCCGACGCTTGGATAAATCGAGCGTGCCGCCTCGTCGCACCGATCACAACGTGATTATCGGCACCTGGAATATCCGCCACCTCGGCAGCCTATATCCAGAGTGGGGCGAGAATGAAGGCAGCCCGAAGCGCAATTTGCGGGCCCTGGCCATCATAGCTGAGATCATTCGCTGCTTTGACGTTGTGGCGATCCAAGAGGTCAAACGCGATACACGCGCGCTTCGCGTCCTCTTGGATGACTTTCTCGGACCGAACTGGGCGGCTATATTGAGTGATGTTAGTGGTGGCAGCAAAGGCAATACGGAGCGTCTGGCCTATGTCTTTGATCAGCGTCGGGTCACCCCCTCTGGCCTGGCCGGCGAGATCGTGCTGCCCCCCTCGGTCCATCTTTCGGATGGCGGGGAAACGCGCACGCTGATCCCTGCTGAGCAATTTGACCGCACACCATACATTGTCGGTTTCCGGGCTGCCCAGGAACGCTTTGCCCTACTGACCGTTCACATCCGCTATGGTGAAAACGAACAGGATCGCCTCAATGAAGTCCGCAGCCTCGCCCAGTATGTAGCACGGGAGATTCGCGATCGGGCCCGCTTTGAAGGCGCTGAAGAGACCAATCTGATCCTGCTCGGCGATTTCAATATCAACGAACGGACCGAACACAACATTCTGTTTCAGGAGCTGTTGAACGTAGGGCTGTGGGTTCCACAAGCCATTCGTGAGACGCGCACGACCTATGGCACCCGAGCCAAACACTACGACCAGATTGCCTGGTTCCGCGACGACCTCACGCTGCTTGGCGGGGACCGCGCCGGGTCGATCGATTTCACCGGGGCTGTCTACCCGGAGATAAGCCTGAAGCAGATGTCGTTTCGCGTGTCCGATCACTTCCCACTCTGGGTCGAGTTTCTGACTGATCGAAGCAATGAAAGCATGGCCCAGGTGCTTGATCTTGACCCGATGAACCCTGATCCCTTCGCTCACATCACTGAATAGGCCACCCCGCAACGACAGGGCAAAGCGATGAACAGCATTGAGCGCGGGCTGCACTTCCTGGCAGGCGCACAAAACGAAGCGGGCTGGTGGCTGGGTTTCGACACGTTGGCGGGGCCAAGCAACGAATGGGTCAGTGCCTACATCGGAAGTATGCTCGCGGCTATTCCCCATCAACTGGCCCAGGAGCTAGCCCATCGCATACTCGATCGGTTGCTCAGCAGC
This sequence comes from Chloroflexota bacterium, assembly GCA_010092775.1. Taxonomy (GTDB): domain Bacteria; phylum Chloroflexota; class Anaerolineae; order Aggregatilineales; family UBA3940; genus TC-71. The sequence continues at coordinate 10,477 of JAADYZ010000251.1, read as the reverse complement.
CGACCAGCAGACGATGGATGGGGCTTCCATGCGGAGGTCCCACCCGATGCTGACACCACATCCTGGGTATGCCGTTTGGCTGAGCGACTTCAAGTGACCCATCCTCAGGTGGAGGGCGGCTATACCCTCCTTAAGCAGCACATCCGGACCAGTGGGGCCGTCAGCACCTACATTGATCCTGAACCCGTGCGTGCCTTCTTGAAGATCAAACCGAGTGTGCCCTTTGCAGGCTGGTGCGGCGAGCACACTTCGGTAACGGCCTCGGTAGCCGGTTTAGATGCCTTTCGTGGCAGCCCAGTCTTGATCCAGTATTTGCTCTCGGCTCAAGACGAGATTGGCTACTGGACCGCTTACTGGTGGAAAGACCGAACCTACGCCACTATGCTGGCCGTCGAAGCGCTGGCTAGTCAGCCTCATCCACCGCCCAACGCTCTGCAACGGGCCGTCTCCTGGGCTAACAGCCAGATCGCAACGACTTCCAATCCCTTTAGCCTGGCTTGTGCGATCGGCATTCTGGTTCATGCGTCAAGCAAAACGGAGGACCTGTTGAGTGCCACACACCGTTTGGAAGCCATGCAGCTACATAACGGAGCTTGGCCAGGAACAGCGTACTTGCGCATTCCCCCGCCCTTTGTCACTGATCCCGAAGCCTTCGAGCAGTGGGTTCTTGGCGGACGGGCCAGTCGCGGTATATTGCCAGACAAATCTCGGACCTTTACGACGGCAACTGTTTTGCGCAGCTTGGCCTTGAGCACAACCTATCTCAGCTCGTCATGCTAAACGGCAGCAGATCCGGCCAGGATGGCCTATAATCCCCGATATTGGTCAGTAGAATTACCTACGTGTCTCCATTAGAAAAGGACTTGCTCATGGAAGCCCAACCTACCCGTGCCCAGATGCAACAGCGCATCATTGAACATGCCATGCAAGACAGTAGCTTTCGCCAAAAACTGGTCGATAATCCTCGTGCCGCTGTCAAAGAATTCCTGGGGGTTGAGCTCCCCTCCGAGCTCAATCTACATGTTCTGGAGACGACACCCAGCCAGTATCACATTGTTGTGCCTAAGAAACCCCAAGCGATAGATGGTATGACCGTCGATGAAGTCCGCACCTATTTGAGTGAGGGTGGAGAAGTCGGCCCACATCATACGCTCTTTGCCAAGGTCTGGGCTGATCCAGAATTCCAGAGCGCCTTGAACAGCCAACCCAAGGCAACTATTGAACACGAGTTAGGTCTCAATCTACCTGATGGCGTACAGGTGTCGGTCCACTACGAAGACGCCGACGATCTGTATCTGGTCCTTCCGCTCGACAAGGAGGCTCACACTGAATTGAGCGATGAGGAACTCGAGATGATCTCTGGTGGCGGAACCCCCAGCGTCTTAACCGGGCTCGTATCTGCTGTGACTTTCCAGACCGTTGTGGTGTCGATCGAAGAAGGAATCGACTGGGCCATCAGCGAGTGGTAAGCTGCGGGTCTGCTGATGGAGTCTCTTGCTCGCACATTCGATGCGTTTGTTGCCAGTGCTTTACCACCAGCACTGGCAGCTCCGCATCAGCTTGATATACTGCGTGAGGTGCTCGACTATTATCCCGCCACTTTGAGCACCACCCTCGGCTTTGAAAGTCGCCTCGCAGAAGCAGCCGGTCAGGTCGATGTTGCCATCCGCATCGATGGTAAAGCTCGCAATCAATTGGCCGCCCTGCGTGCGCCCCAGGCTCCTGACAGGACAGCGGGTTGGCAGTACATCCTTGCTTTTGCCGCTCGATGGTCCGACCCACAATCAAAGGTTTCAGAGCGCATCCCACATGTTTGGCTCGAAATAGACGCTAAGCGTCTTGACAAGGCGGCTGGCGCTATCCCAAGCCTCTTTTGCGCCGTTCAGGGTCTTGATGACCTCTCCGCAGCGGAGGCGATTGATTGGATCAGTGAATCAATGGTCAATACTGCGCTTGGACGCCCCCTGTCCGCTGACGCTAGAGCCAATGCGATTCGCTGCGTGGAAGCCTTGCCAGCGCATGCAGCACTGTGGCAAATTGGGCTCATGCCTTCTCGTCACTTTGAAGGTCTGCGCTTGTGTATTCGAGATGTGGAAATTGCGGAGGTCGAACCGATTTTGGCCCACCTGGGATTGTCAGGTGCAAAAGAGGCGCTTATGCAAAGCCCCCCCGGATTGCTCGGTCTTCCGTCGCATGTTTTTTTGGATCTCGATGTTGGGGACGAACTGGGCCAAAATGTGGGCATCGAATGTTACTTTAGGTCCGACCGTCTGCTGGAGGATTGGCCACCACGCTCTTTAGATCGATTTCTAGACGAGTTGGTCAATCTGGGGCTGTGTTCAGACGCCAAACGTCAGGGGCTGCGTGAATGGCAGCAAGAAGATTTGATCCTTCAGCGGCATCATCCAGACCTTTGGCCCACCCACTTGCAGCGGACAGCGTCCTTCCTCGGGCCAAGCTATGTTGGCGCGCTGCTGCGTGGCGTCAATCACCTCAAACTCACCCTGGCGGATGGTCAGATTCAGACGGCCAAAGCCTACTTTGGCATCATTCACGAGTGGGTAACACGTCTGGATGGCCGCATCCAGGATAAGACAGCGGGACCGCAGTCATGAGACAACTTGCTATCTACAACGGAAAGCTCAACCCCAGCACCGTCCGGCCGGACCTACAAGACCTCCAGATCGAAGGTGTAACGGTCAGGTGCAAAATCAATGAGAGACAAGCGCCGTCCTTTGATCACAACTCTCCAGAGCACGCCGAGAAGGTGCTGGTCCACGTTACCGCTTTCTCTTGCAACTACCGAGATAAAGCCCTCATTCTGCGCGCCGCCACACGTCTGCCTCGCGGCGCAAGCTACGTTATCGGCTCTGAGTTTGCCGGAGAGATTGTAGAGGTCGGGTCGAACGTTGATACGCTCAAGGTGGGAGATCGTGTTATGGGCGACAATACCTACCCATATCGAAACGTCCCGGGAATACCTGCAGGCGTTGTAACCAATCATGCTTCGACTGAACGTCAGATTCTCCATCCAAAACAACTGATGAAAGTCCCCGACACCCTCTCAGATGCTGAGGCGGCTTCGTTCAGCATTGGCGCTCAGACCGTCACCAGCATGATTCGCAAACTTGACTTGCAAGAAGGCGAAAACATTCTAGTGACCGCAGCCACGTCCAATACCTCTCTCTTTGCCATTCATTCTCTGAAACACCGGCCAGTAAAAGTCACTGCACTAACAACACGTGAGGCCTTCGCAGATGATCTCCGGGTAGTTGGTGCTGACTCAGTGGTCGTCGTACAGCCCAACAAGCGTTTGCGCTCACATGCGGCCCTTGTCAGAATTCTCGGCCAAATTGGCGGCTTTGATGCAGTCATTGACCCACTCTATGACCTGTACTTTCCAGATGCGGTGCAGGTGCTCCGCTATGGGGGACGTTACATCACCTGTGGTTTGGCCGACCAAACCTCGACCTACACAGGACAACCGAAGCGAGAGATCAAGATTTCTTTGGAAGCTGCCCTCTCTCAAGCGATCACGAAGAACCTGCACATTATTGGCAATTGCATTGGCACCACTGAAGACTTAGCCCATGCCCTGCAAGCGCATCAGGCGGGGAAGCTTCAAACAACGATCGACTCGATCTATTCACAGGGAAACGTCGTCGCATTCTTGGAGCGCACCTATAATGATCGATCACGCTTTGGCAAAGTTGTCTATCAATACGCGTCAGCCGACACTCACTGAATGAGCCAATCCTCCGAGGGCTGGTCACAAGAACCCCACCAATTCTGCCTGTGGTACAACACGGCCATTGTTTATAAAGATAACGGATTGTTCTACATCGTGTAGCTGCCATCTCGATACATGATGCTCAAGCAAGCACAATGACAACCGATGATTGCAAGGGATGGGGTCGTCTAGAAACGGAACTGGAAGTGACTCGGAGTGAAGCAACAAGTGTGCGGCAGATCAAATCCGCCACACACCAGTAAGGTCAGTTGGTTGACTTGTTTGTTATACGAGAGGTTGACCACATTGTGGGCAAGCCTTCCAACCCTGCTGCACATCAGCGCCACAAGCGGGACAGGCGAACTGCGCTTTCGGCGTTTGGCCGGGTTGGCTTGCTTCAGTCGAGTCATGGTCAGCCATACGGCCAGAACCACCCATTTTTCCAGGGCCTCCCATCATCCCTCTTCCAGCTCCTATCATGCCACGACGCATCATCATGAATGCGATCGCAACGCCGATAACGACAACAGCACCAATCCCTAGCCCCATCTCTGGGTTCATAAATATCATTCTCATCGGACCCATTGCTGAGTCTCCTTTCGACTGGTGGGGAACAAGTTTCCCCAACTTTGCCTCACTTAAGCCTTCTGTTTAACCATACTAGCATTGACGTGATGGATCAGCCTTCCACTCTGCTAGACTCTCATGTATGTGTTTCATCATCGACACACTCCGGTCAGGGCATTCTCCCTCTCAAGATAGGGGCTGGTCTCTGGTTCACACTTTGGACAGCAGCAGCCAACCTCTCTTCCCGTCGGAAGAGTCACAGCAACATCCAACGCTGTACCGTTGACCCCACCTGCGACCGTCTCAGCGGCATGGAGCAAGTCACTGATAGATGTGTTGGAGAGAGAATAGAACACGTTCAGTCCATCACGGCGGTCAACGACGAGGCCCGCTTCTCGCAGTCGCATGAGTTGCTGAGAGATGTACGCTTGACGGTGCCCTGTGACGGCTTCAAGGTGGCAGACACAGGCTTCGTCTCTGCCCAACTCGTATAAGATTTGCAGCCTAACTGGGTGCCCGAAGGCCTTCATGAGGTCGGAAACTTGCTTAAGTGTGTGCATAGGCTTCTTCTATTCAAGAAATTGAATGTACATTCCAATATCAGAATATAATACCTAGCAACTCGCCACTAGTGATAGACGTCACAATCGGGCCATGACAAGCGACATTTGTTCATGACCTAAACCAAAGCGCTCTGTCTTATGCTGCTTCAGCCGTTGCGTAGTCTTTGCGTTCAAGCTGTGGGCAGGGCAGCGGTTGGCATGGGAGGCTCCCATGCAGATCGCTCATAGCGGTTTGGCTTGATTCAAGACGAGAGAATCGCAAGTATATAACCAACACGGCAGCGATTGCCGCATAGCCCGTACTGAGTTGGAAGACAGTGGGAAGACTGAGCCCGCTATCCACACCCAAGCCAACGATATTCGCACTCAGGCCGCTACCTAATTGCAGTCCGGCCACCAGCATGCCACTAATTGCCGCTGTAAGGGCCGGGAACTCCGCTGATGCTAAGCTGATCGTATAAGGGAAGAAGAATGACAACGCAAGACCGGCAGCGAATAGCGCCCCCAGGTTGGCGGTTGGGCCACTTAGCGAGGGTAGCAGCAGGAAGATCACACCAACCACAAACGGAGCAAACAGGTGCAGTATTCGCACGTTGACACGGACGGCCAAGGCGGCAAATATGATACGCCCGAGAGCAACCGCACCCCAGAACATCGTCAAGCCCAATGCGGCTGTACCGACGTCTAAACCGGCGGCATCCTCCAAATAGATCGGCGCCCAATTACCAAAGGTCCCGGCCATGAACCCGTATAGCAGTCCGACGGCTCCCCAGGCCCAGGCACGGGCTGGTAATCTAGCTGACACTTCGGACGGCGTGCCCGCCCCATCGCGTGCAGTGGCAGCTTCGCTCGCCAGTTCCATCGGCAACTGCCATTGATAGAGTAACATCAACGCCACGAGACCAGCGATGAGCGACGGTGCTCCCCACCAGATGCCCCCACTCACGAATGCACTCAAAACAAGTGACACACTCATCTGACCACTGCCCGTGAAAACATGTAGCGCGGTTACCGCACTATCTTCGCGCCCGGGGAACAAGTCGAACGCAAAGGTATTGAGAGCTGGAATCGTGAATCCGAAGCCGGCACCAACCCCGGTTGCACCCAACAGCAGCAAGGCCATTGTCAACGCTTGATTGTTGATGGTCAGGATGGTCGTGGCGAGCAGCGCAAGAGCCAGCAAATTGCACAACATGCCGAGCAGAAGTAGGCTCTTCATGCTCGTTCGGCCAGCAATACGCGACGCCAACGATGATGCCACAATCGCTGCGACCAACTGCGGAGCGAAGAGCGAACCGAACTGTGCCTCACTCAATCCGTGCTGTGTCGGATCGGTCAACAAATTGCCGGCTGCTGGGTAGAGTGTGACCGTTAAGCCCTGCAAAAAACTGGCTGGGTAAACGGCCAGAATGCGCTGCCACCGCGCCTGGATGATCTGACCGATGCTTGCCTCTGGCGCTTCCATCACTATCTCCTGTCAATAGCATGCAGTGAGCATGCTCCTAGTCGATCTAGAAGCATGCTCACCCGAGTAGATTGTCTAAGGTTTAGCTGTTCGCAGACTGCCATGCTTCGCGCACAGCGGGGACAGTTGGATCATAGTCAGCATAGATGCGCTGACTCAACCCACGCAAGTCCTGCCAAAGATCCATTGGAGAGGGACGTCCCCAGTACCAGTAGCCCACATAGATCTTCTCAATCACACGTTCGGGAGCCAGGATGATCGTGTGAGGAACCATCGGCTTGTGCGTGCTGTCAGTGTATTCGTCAATATCGAGCGTGTTCTTGACGTCGCTGTTTTCATCGCTGAGGAATGGCCAGGTCGCTCCGACCATAATGCGGTGCGATGCCACATCATGTACTGTATTGTGTGAGATCGTGACCAGGTTGGTATAGGCGACACCTGCCCAGGGCGCAAAGTCACGGGCGATGGTCGTTAAGTGTTGACTCTCACGCGGACAATGCTTGCCACGGCTGATGAATACGACCAGCGGGAAGCCATTCTGTATATCACTGATCTTGCGCATGGTATGGGTATGGTCGGGTAGTTCAAAATCTGGGAAGGTGGCCCCGGGTATAAACTTCGGGTTCATCTCAGTCTCCTTATCAAAAGCTCATTTGGGCGAGACCGGCTCGCCCTCAACACTACGCCTATTCTGGGCGGATGCCCTTGAGGTTCAGGCGGATACGATAGACACTGGTCAATGCACAGATGTAAAGCGTCTTGCCATCTGCGTCGCCCCAGGCGATGTTGTGTGGGTCTTCTGGCAGCTTCAACCGACCGAGGTGCTTACCCTCCGGTGAAAGGATCCATAAGCCCCCTGGTCCGCACACATACACGTTGCCTTCGACATCCACTTTGATGCCATCTATTGCGTCGTCGCCGTCAGCTTCCGTCATGTCATAGAACAGATCGCCCTGGCCGGTGCTGCCATCTTCGTTAACGGGATAGCGCATGACAGCCTTGTGGTCCATATCCCAATCGCCGACGTATAGATATTTCTCATCCGGCGAAAAGGCCAGACCATTCGGCCCTTTAAGTTCATCGGTGACGAGGCCAACCTTGCCCGCTTCAGTCACATAATAGACGCCGCTGAATGCAGTTTCCTTGGCTGGGTCCTCGAAGACACCAGGCAGGCCAAACGGAGGATCGGTGAAGTACAGTGTGCCATCACTGCGATAGACCAGATCGTTGGGGCTGTTAAGGCGCTGGCCATTGTAGTTATCGGCCAGCACCGTCGTATTGCCTCGTGGGTTCACCCGCAGCACACGCCGGTTGCCATGTTGGCAAATGGTCAAGCGACCATCTGGGCTAAAGGTCAGGCCGTTGCTGCCCGGCTGGTGATAGCGACCGATGTCCGCACCATTGTAGCCACTCTTGGCACGGAAAACCTCGACCTTACCTATCGGCAGCCAGCGATAGATCACGTTGGTATTGGGCGAACTAAACAGCAAGAAGTTTCCCTTGACATCCCACAGCGGGCCTTCAGTGAAAAGGAAGCCAGTCGCGACTTGTTCCAGCTTGGCATCCTCCGGCACGATGGCATCCAGTCCGTCGTCTGCCTTCTCGATCGCCAGGTCAGCATCCCAGGCTGCTCTGGCACGGTCCGCAGCGTATAAGTCCAGGCTGGCCGTGCGCATCCAGATGTAGTTACGCGGTGATGCCGAGATCGGCCCATTGATGCCGAAGACGGCAATCTGGAAGGTGTCTCCTGGCTTAGCGTTGTCTGTCAGAATGACGCGGTTGGGCGTATTGAAGCCAGCGACCACCTGCCCGCCCGTCTGGCCAAGCACGAGGGGCATTTCGCCATTGACCCAAATCTCGGCGTAATCATCGATGGCGACCTCGAAAACGATTGTCGCGCCAGTGGTGCTGAATTCGCCTACTTTTTCCGGGATAGTGACCTTGATGCGATACCAATTGAAACAAACCTGCCCAGTGCTCAGGCGTTTCTCGGTATCTGCAGGGGCGAGCACGCGCCACTCACTGTCATCATAGTCAGTGCCCTGAGCGTGTGGCTGTACAGTGTAGGTGCGGTTAGGTTCACCTGATGGCCCTAAATCATCGCCCACAGCGACAAAATCGATCTCTTCCACCATAGTGTCGCTGTATCGCCATTCGCCGTCTACGATCGCCACGCCATCGTCTGTCTGCAAGTCGATCATGGCGTCAGGAAGCCCCGACAGCAGCTCCGGTGGTCCAGGGATGTTGTGTGCGGTCATTACGTTAACTCCTTGGTCTTTGGGGGGATAGGCAAGCAGCAGCAGCCATCCCATGTGGATGACTGCTGTCCGATGATCAAGCTAGTCCAGCACTTTGACGACGTAGTACAAAAATGGGTCACTGACTTCGATGAAGTGATGCGGCACGCCATCCGGGATGATGATGATGTCGCCCTTTTTCAGCTCGTGCGTCACACCATTCTCGATACTCTCCCCTCGCAGTTCGCCGTCGGCAGTGTGCTGAGGGTCGTTGATGGTGCCATCCGTAACCATTGTCGCTGTACCTTCTTGAATGTACATAATGTCAGTATCGCGGGCGTGCCACTCAGCCTGACCAGCCGCTGTACGGCGGCCCGCATCCACAATGTAGGCCCCCGTTGTCACCATAAAGCCACCCACTTCGAACTTGGCAGTTACGTCCGCCGCAGGGATGTAAGTAGCCTGCGCGTGGCCCTCTAAGCTGAAGCTCTCAGCCGCCTTGGCGCCGATCATAGCGAGTTCACTGTCTTCAGGTGCACTGCTAGCACCGCTCACGCCAATGCCACCAACGACCTGTCCATCAAATTCAATCGGAATACCGCCTTGCAGCGGCACACCCCCAGCCAGCGCCAGGGCGCTCGGTCGGCCCCCACCAGCTTGATCTTCAAAATCTTTACTTGGACGGCGGAATATGGCAGCCGTACGCGCTTTGTCTTGGGCCACCTTGACGCTCGCGACTTGCGCTTCATCTGGGCGCCACTGGTAGATCAGCTCACCACCACGATCGACGACGCTGATAACCGGCGCAACTCCACGAGCCTTGGCGACGGCAGCAGCCGTTTGGGCGCACAGGCGCGCACCCGCAAAGCCCAGGGCATAGACCTCTTCCGTTTCGAACTCGGCCTCGCTGCCCACAATGGATACGGCTTCATCTTCGTCCGGCGTTTCACCGCTCGTGCCGATAGCACCGACAACCTGACCATCAACCACCAGTGGAATGCCGCCAGTGAGGGCGGCAGCACCTGCCAGAGCCAGAGCACCAAAGCGACCTGCAGTCACTTGTTCTTCAAGCACACGGCTGGGGCGCACAAAAATGGCGGCAGTCCGGGCCTTGTCGATGCCGACTTGTGTACTCGCCGCCTGAGTACCAGGTAAACGCTTCACGTTCATGGCGATACCAGCGTCATCCACAACAGCGATGACGACACGGTAGCCTTTCTCCAGGGCAAAGGCTTCGGCTGCTGCCAGCACAGATTCGGCACCGGCAGGCGTGAGCATCTTCTTCTTGAATACGGTTGCAGTTGGCATGATTCATCCCTCCAGGATGTTGTGATAAGAGCACTGCGCTACTTGGTCTTACTGTGCATCAAACTCAGGACGTTGGCCGGATGGCCCCAGTCGCTTCGAGCGTTGCTGCCCAGATGGCAGTATCGTCAGTAATGAACAGGATATTGTTGCCAGGGCCGCCAAACGTGAAGTTAACTGTGTTAGGAACCATGATCTCGCCGATCAAATCGCCAAGCGGATTAAACACCTGAACCCCGCTGAAGGCCGCTACATAGACGTTGCCCTGGGCGTCACACTTCATACCATCTGGGAAGCCAGGATGAGTCACGGCAAACAAGCGCTGATTGATAAGATGGCGACCTTCTAGCAGATCATAAGCCAGGATGTGGTGAGGTTTGTCGACATAGTAATTACCGGGCTCCTGGTTTGCGCCGCTATCGTTGATGTAGAGTACGCTCTCATCTGGCGAAAAGGCGATGCCATTGGGCTTGTTGAAGTTATCGGCCACGACGCTGATGCGTTCTGTGTGCGGGTCATAGCGATAGACGAAATCCCCTACCATTGGCTTGGGGCGGAAGCCCTGCAAATAGCCATAACTGGGGTCCGTAAACCAGATGGTGCCATCACT
>JAADYZ010000250.1 GCA_010092775.1 Chloroflexota bacterium | reverse complement strand
TATCTTGTAATTCACTACGATAATGCTGCGCAACAGCCCTAGTGACCAGGTCTGTAGCTTGGCTAATCCATTTGGATCACGTTCACCGCCGACCCAAAAGCGTTTGATCGGCGGCCATTGGATCATGGCCAGCGCCGCCAAGCCCAGGATAAGCTGTGGCCAACCCAGCACCCGCCGGACTGGCGGCGCGAGTTGGGTCAGGTCCGCCGGATAAGGCAGGGCAAAGAGTGACGCGAGGGAGTCAAAGTTGACGCGGAAGTCAAAATCGGAGCCGCGCTCCATCACACGCTCCAGCGAGACGTAGGCGGTCTCGCCTAGCGCAGGCCACCAATAGACTGTCGTCAGGATGATCGGAACGCCAAAGGCCAGCAGCAAGCGCAGGGCGGTCTTGCGCCGATCTTCGCTCGACCACCATAAGAGGCCCGCATAAAAGAGCAGCAATCCACTGCCGAACAGTGTTGTGACGTTGTGAAGCGGAATGAACAGGGCATAGAGCGCCACCGCAGCCAGTAAATCAATGCGGCGACCTTTCAGCGCGACCTGCCCAAAAGCCCACATGACCCAGGGCAGCAAGGCCAGCGCAGCGTACTCAGGCACGGCACCCCGGCGTGGCCAATCGTAGAGCATGTAGGGCGCATAGACATAGCTGAGCAACGCAATCCCGCCACTGAGTGGCCCTCGCCACTGCTCGCCCAGTTTGTAAGCCCCCCAGCCTGCGAGCAATGTGAAAACACTCATGGTGATTAGCAGGGCGTTAAGATGGGTGAAACCAATCCGATGCAGGGCGACCATCGGATACATAGCCAGAGGCGCATAATAGTTAAAGATGGGCGAGCCGTAACCGAAGTGCAGTGCAGGGGCAAAGCGCGGCCACAGCCCCACCGTGTCTATGGCGTGATCGAGCGCGACAAGCCGATAGAGGTGCAGTTGGCCATCCGGCGACTCGGGCAATGCGCCGAACATCATCGGGTGCAGGGCGGGCAGCATGAGAGCTGTACCCACCAGTAGAACAAGCAGACTGTGACCCAGCCTGCGCCAGCGCAGCCAATCGAGGATGGGAGTGAGAGAGACCTTAGGCCATCTCACCTGGAGCCAGGTCGGAGCTGTCAAAGGACTCTTCCATGACATCTGCGAAGAAGATGACCGCATTCGGCGCGAAGGCCAGGACCGTTTGCCCGGCGCGGGTCCCTTCGGGTGTGGTCAGGGCCTCCTCTAGCGCCAGCCGATGATCAAAATACAACTCAATGATGGCGTCAAAGGGAATGCCTGCAGGGCCACCCCAAGTGGTGCTGACGGCCTTACGCCGCACTGTGGGGATAGCTTCAAGCTGCATCAGCATATCGTTGTACGAGACGTTTGGATTGACCTGCTCAGTATCCAATGGGGACAGGAGAATCACCAATTTAACCATAGGGCAAGTCTAATCCGGATCAGGTAGATAAACCAGGGCGAAACCAACACTACAACTCCGCTTTGATAATCGACGCGAGTTTGGAACTGATCCCTGGCACTGTAGCAAGCTCCTCTTCGCTGGCCTCACGGATCGCTTTGAGGGAACCAAAGTGCTGGAGCAGCGCTTTCCGTCGGGCTGGCCCTACGCCAGGCACCGAGTCGATCTGGGAGGCCACCCCCATCTTAGTGCGGCGCTTGCGATGATGGGTGATGGCGAAACGGTGTGCTTCATCGCGAATGCGTTGGATCAGGTATAGGCCCTGTGAGCGCCGCTGTAGTAGAATCGAGCGAGACTCACCAGGTTGAAAGAGCTCTTCGCGCTGCTTCGCCAAGCCGACGACGGGCACCTTGCCGAACAAGTCGAACTTCTTGAGCACCTCAACCGCCACACCCAACTGCCCCTTCCCGCCATCGATGATGAGGAGGTCAGGCAATAGCTGCCAGCTTGGATCGGTCTTTTTGCCGGGTAGATGATTGCTGCTGTCCTGCGACTCCAGCCAGCGTGAGAAACGGCGGTCAAGCGCCTCGCGCATGGAGGCATAGTCATCACCGTGATCGGTCACGCTGCGGATGTTGAACTTGCGATACTCGCTCTTGCGCGGCACCCCCCGCACAAAGACCACCCGGCTGGCGACAATCGCGGTGCCCTGGGTGTTGCTGATGTCAAAACACTCAATCCGATTGGGTGGCTCAGCGAGGCCCAAGGCTGTCTGGATCTCGTTTAAGGCCGACTCCTGCTTATGGGTATCGGCCTGCCATTGGGCGCGCAGCATGCCCAGGGTTTCGGCAGCATTCTCGCTGGCCATCCGGATTAGTTCGCGTTTCTGGCCGCGTTGGGGCACACGCAGCACCACTTTACGATCAGCACGTTCGGTGCGCAGCCAGGTCTCAATCACCTGGGCTTCTTCCAGTTCGTGAGGGAGGAGGACTTCGGGTGGAATATCTTGCGCCTGCTCGTAGAACTGCTTCATGAATCCGGCAACGATCTCTTCCTCGTTCTCGTCGGCGGTGCCTTCCAGCACGTAGTGTTCGCGCCCGATGATCTTGCCTGCGCGGATAAAGAATATTTGCACGACGGCGTCGTTTTCTTCGCGGGCAAACGCAATCACGTCTTGATTGACATGCATCGGTGAGACGACTTTTTGGCGCTGCACGACGGCATCCAAAGCCTGGAGTTGGTCTCGTAGGCGGGCCGCCCGCTCGAAATTGAGCTGTTCTGCAGCATCGTTCATGCGCTGTTCCAACTCTTCCATGATGTCGCCTGACTTGCCCTTGAGGAAGTCCATCAAGTTTTGGATGGTGGCACGATACTCCTCTTGGTTCACTGCCCCAATGCAGGGACCGTTGCACAGTTTGATGTCGTAGTAAAGGCAGGCCCGTTCATCCTGGCCACTAATCTCACGATCGCAGGTGAGGTAGGGAAAAGCCTTACGCAGTACATCTAGCGTTTCGTAGACGGCGCGGGCATTGGTGTATGGGCCGAAGTAGCGGGCGCCGTCGCGAGCGACCCGTCGCGTCACGGTTACTTTTGGAAAGTCTTCTTGCCAGTGCACCTTGATGTAGGGATAGCGTTTATCGTCCTTGAGGCGCACATTATAAAAAGGCTGATGTGCCTTGATGAGGTTGATCTCGGTGAGCAGCGCTTCAAGCTCACTGTCGACCACAATCACCTCGATGTCTGCGATGTTGTCGACCAAGCGGGCGATCTTGTTCGCTCGGATAGAGCCTTTCAAGGTGCTGGGTTGGAAATAGGAGCGCACGCGGCTGCGCAAATTGACGGCTTTGCCGACGTAGATGATCTGCCCCTGCGTATCTTTCATCAAGTAAACGCCCGGGCGCGTCGGAAGATGATCTAGGATGTCTTGCAAATGGGGTGCCGGAAAGTCTGCATCCATGCGCGTGTCCGCCAGCAAAATGTCGAATGCGTTAGGAGAGCCTAGGCGAAAAACCAGGCCGATGAGCCGTCGATGTGGACGGTGGGGCCGTTTAACACTTCGCCATCATCAGAACTCAGGATCAAGCCCATTGTCAGCAATTGCGAATAGACGTTTTCCCAGCCTGCGTCATCGCCACTCATGTGAGCGGCAACCGCCTGTTCAAACCAGGGGGCGAAGTTGCCCCAACTATCCCCTGCATTGAAGTCGGCATAGTACCAACTGTCGTCTGCCCCGGTTGGGGTGAGCGTGCCAAGCCATGAGTCACCAATGAACATATGCCAGACTTTTTCTTGAACACCCACAGAGTACCTCGTTCGCGATCGGTCGCTGCGTCGTAGACCCTTCAAAATCGGCTTTATTGTAGCGTGAGGGGGGGCAAAGTTCTAGATAAGGTTGCTATAACGTTATGGTTCGGTAGTGTTCATGAAGAGCGCAGGGTAGGACATTGCATCTGCCGTACAGAGCGCCTAGCGGCGCTTGAAAAGCTGCGATTGGTGGGGTTATGATGGGAGTGACCTGATCCTTTCGCTAGCGCGTCCTCTTCCTTCACCAGCGTTAGCTGCATGACCCCTCACAGATCAAGGAGCGAATCCTGTATGACCGAAATGCAAGCCTCCAACGTTAGCAAGGAGCGCCTGGCTGAAGCCGAAAAACCGGCGGAATTAGCAATGAAACTCCATCCATACTACCGAGGCAAGGTGCAGACGGCACTGCGCTGCCCAGTCCGCAGCTTTGACGACTTTGCGATCTGGTACACGCCAGGAGTCGCAGCACCTTGCAAAGCCATTGTTGAGGAGCCTGATCTCGTTTATGAGTACACGGCCAAGTGGAACACCGTTGCGGTAATCTCTGACGGCACGCGGGTCTTGGGTCTTGGGGATATTGGCCCGAAAGCGGGCCTTCCCGTGATGGAAGGCAAAGCGCTGCTGTACAAATATCTGGGCGGTGTTGATGCGGTGCCGATCATGCTCGATACCAAAGACCCAAACAAGATCATCGACACGGTGCTAATGCTTCAGCCGTCGTTCGGCGGCGTGAATCTGGAAGACATCAGCCAGCCCAAGTGCTTCCGGATTCTAGACACGCTGCGCCAACGGGCGGAAATCCCCATCTGGCATGACGATCAACAAGGAACTGCCGCCGTCGTCCTGGCAGGGCTGATTAATGCGCTGAAGGTGGTTGGCAAGTCGCTGGAAAATGCCCGGATTGCCTTCATCGGCACGGGTGCGGCGGGCATTGCCTGCGCCCGCTTGATCTTCGCCAGTGGCGTTGACCCTGCCAACACGATTATGGTAGACATCACCGGTACCTTGGGCCGCCACCGCAGCGACATCTACCAACGGCGGGCGGAATTTGTGGAGCAGTGGCGTATGTGCGAAGTCACCAATTCACAACGCATCGAAGGCGGCATCCCTGAGGCGATGGCTGGGGCTGATGCTGTTATCGCCTTATCCAAGCCCGGCCCTGGCACAATCCGGCCGGAGTGGGTCAAGCTGATGGCTGAAGACCCAATTGTCTTTGCGTGCGCCAATCCGACCCCAGAAATCTGGCCCTGGGAAGCCCAAGAAGCCGGTGCGGCGGTGGTGGCAACTGGCCGCAGCGACTTTGACAATCAAGTGAACAACTCACTTTGCTTCCCTGGAATCTTTCGCGGCGCGCTCGATGTGCGTGCCCGCACCATCACCGATGAAATGGCGATCACTGCGGCGAACGCACTGGCCGATTTCGCGGCGAAAGATGGTCTCAATCAGCAGCACATCTTGCCGCGCATGGACGATTGGGAACTCTTTCCACGCACCGCTGCCGCTGTCGCGATGAAAGCCATCGAGCAAGGTATCGCGCGCTTTGATGTGACTTATGATGTGGCCTATGAGCGTGCCAGTGAGATTATCCAGCAGTCTCGTGCCATGACCAATATGCTGCAATCGGAGGGATTCATTCCCCCCGCACCTTCAGATGACAAGGAGTAAGTATCATGCATGACCTAATAGTCCTGGGCGGCGGCCCAGCTGGGCTGACCGCGACGATGTATGCGATCCAAAAGCGCCTTGATGTACGCTTAATCACGCGCAATTTGGGCGGCAAGACCAACTACCATCTGCAGCTACCCTTCATCGAGCGCCATATGACGATCAACGGCGACGAGATTATCAACCGGTACATCCGCGAGATTGAATATTTGAGCTTCGTCTACATGCTTGATCAAGTCAACTCGATTGAGAAGATCCACAATGGTTATCAGTTGCGCCTGGACAGTGGAGAGTCGATCGAGACACGGGCGCTGATTATCGCGGTTGGCAGTAACCCCACCTTCCTCAATGTGCCGGGTGAGAAGGAATTCATGATGCGCGGCCTATCGTACAGCGCGATCAGTTATGCGCAGTTGTTCATTCATCGGGATGTTGCGGTGGTCGGTTGTGGCAGTCTTGCACTACGCAGTGTGTTTGAGTTGGCGCGCTTTGCCCGTAAGGTCACCTTGATTGCCGAGGATGGCTGCGACGTCATCAGCGGGCCGCTGGCACAACCTCTTTTGGCCCAACGCCATGTTGAGTTTCTTCTGGATCATCGCGTCAAGGAGATCAAAGGCGACAGCTATGCGCGCAGCATTGTCGTGACTGGACCAGAAGGTGACCACGACATCGACGTTGATGGCATCTTCATCGAATTGAATTTGGAGCCGCGCTCGAAGTTTGTGTCCCATCTGGTCGATTTGGATGAGAGCGGTTTCATCAAAGTGAACGAACGAAACGAAAGCAGTGCAGCAGGTATCTTCGCAGCAGGCGACATTACCGGCGCCTACTGCGAGCAAGTGCTGATCGCCATTGGCGAAGGGGCCAAAGCCGCTCTGTCTGCTTATGACTTTCTACTCAAACTCGACCACAAACTCGCTGCGCCATCCGATTTTTAGCTTTTTTTGATAGCAGTTTGTTATATATCGTTCCACAATGGAGTGTAAACCTGCGCATAATCAGATCGTTCAACCTGGCGATGCAGCCACAGGAACTGAGGCATGACACTAGCGGAAATCATGGATTCGATGAGTTACGGACCTGTCATGGAGTCGGCAGAAGTTGCCCAAGCCTGGCTAGAGAAACACGAGCGCCAGATTGGATTGTTCATTGGCGGTCGCTGGGTGGCGCCAAAAGGTGGCGCTAGCCTGCCTGCGATTGAGCCTGCGACTGGCAGCGAGCTGGCGCTGCTGAGTGTCGCTGGTGCGACCGAAATCGACCAGGCAGTTGCTGCTGCGGCTTCCGCAGCGGAGCACTGGCACAATGCCCCTGGCTATGTGCGGGCGCGCCATCTCTATGCGGTTGCTCGCGACATTCAGAAGCATGCGCGCCTACTTGCTGTGCTCGCCGCCCTAGACAGCGGCCAGCCTATCCGATTGACCCGTGATGTTACTGTGCCCTATCTGGCGCGCTCCTTTACTTACTACGCCGGGTGGGCTCAACTCAGGGAACAGCACTTCAGTGATTTGCAGGCCCTTGGTTTGGTGGCTGGGATCACATCGTTTAACGCGCCCCTGTGCGATCTGGTGCAGATCATGGGGCCGGCATTGGCGACAGGCAACACAGTCGTGGTTCATGCCGACCCGGCGGCATCGCTTGCCGCTTTGCTGCTGGCTGAGGTCATGCGAGATGCCGGTCTGCCAGATGGTGTCGTCAATGTCGTTGCCGGTGGCGAAGAGACAAGGAATGCTCTTGTCGATCACCCGGATGTCAGCCAGATCAGCGTGCGCAGCTCAACCTCAGCCGGTCAGGCGATACGCCTACGCAGTGCAGGCACGGCCAAGCGGCTGTTGATGCGGCTATCTGAGCCGATCTCGGTGCTTGTAATGGCGGAGGCCGATCTTGATGCAGCGGTCGAGGCTGTCGTTACAGCGGCCTGGTCGGGGCGCACGGGAGGAATGACCCGCGTCTTCGTACAAGAGAGCATCCGTGCTGACTTGCTCCAGCGCGTGCAGGACCGACTGACGACAATCCGCGTGGGGCATCCCCTGGATCGCGCGATTGACGTGGGTCCCCTGGGTTCAGAATCTGCTTATGAGCACGCTAAGGCTTGGCTCGCGCAAGTGCACGAGAGCCAAACGGATGTCCTCGAAGCTGAAGGCGATCTGCCCAAGGATGGCTTCTATATTCAGCCTGCTTTACTGTCATCAATCGAACCCGCCGCCGAGCCTTTGCAGAGCTGGGTCGATGGACCCTTTGCAGCCTTGCTGACCTTCCGTAGTCTGGAAGAAGCAGCCGAGCTGGCCAACAACAGCCCTTACGGGCAATCGGCGAGCATCTGGTCTGATAG
>JAADYZ010000249.1 GCA_010092775.1 Chloroflexota bacterium | reverse complement strand
TCAAAGATCAGCTTGCCGCCGCGCATCCAGAGGAAGACCAGCAGCAGCGGAAACACCATCACAACAGCCAGATGATTGGTCAGATTGAGCGAGAACACCAGTGCCACCCAGAAGAGGCGCGCTGCACTGGGGTCTTCCTCGTAGAGAATGCAGGCCCAGGCCAGAAGGGCCGCCAGCAATGCTGCCAGTGTGTAGACTTCTGCCACGACCGCGAAGGCCCACACGGGCCGCAAGAAGGCGAACATCAGCCCGGTCAAGCCAGCGACCCACAAGCTGCCGCTTAGCCGCTTAACTGCAAAATACAGCACAAGGGCACTCAGTGCAGCGAACAAGGCGGAAAGCGCATTGACATTAAAGGCCGGTGCTCCCAGCGGCGCATGAGCAGCCACATGGGCCAGCAGCATGTAAAGCGGATAGCCCGGCGCATGGACGATCCCCAAGGTGTATGCGCCGACCACGAACTCGGCGCTGTCAAATCCGGTGATGGTTGGCGACAGCGTCAGCCCATAAATGCTCAAGGTCAGCAAGAAGACGACGCTGGGCACAACCCAGGGCAAGTGACGATCTTGGACACGCACGATCAGGCTCTTGACCGAGGTTCGAGACGCCCAGGTAGCCATCGGTGCTACTTGCCTTCGACCTGAGCGGGCTTTCCGCTGCGAAGATCCATTCGGCTGATCACCAGCCATAGGGTCACAGCCAAGAATCCCAAGCCAGCCAGGGTAATAACCACCAGCGTGGCCATCCTGACATCGCTGCCAGAAGGACTATCCGGATCGCGAAAGTCGGAGAAAGGTGGCACCAGGCGGCTGTCAAAAGCCCCATAGGAATCGTCGATGCTGAGCGTCACGACGGGCGTAAAGGTCGCGATCACCGGTTGCGTGGGTGTCGGCGATGGCGTCGGTGTCGGCAAATATGAGACCAGGCATTCGTTCTGGATGGCCATTCCGGCACCGGTCTGAAACAGAATCCCATTGAAGAACAGGGTATCTGCAATCGGAATCGGTTCGATTGTGCCGTCCAAAGTCTCCGGATTGATCACCACGCGGCTGCCCACAGGGATTTGCTGGAAGGTTCGCCCAATGTCAACGCTGTATTCGCAGGTGCCACTGTAGCAGCCTGCCGAGATGAAGGCCTCCGAAAGATAGTCTATGCTCATGCAGCTTGCCGATCGGAAACGCACCTCGCGCAGTGGATCGAGCACAGCGATCATGCCACCCAGATAGCGCCCCGTCTCGATGAAGACCCGACTGCCGAGCGTCAGGAAGAACGAAGCTGTCTCATTGCTGATATTGGTGATCTGCACACCGCTCGGCGGCAGCATGAAGATGTGCCCATCTTCCAACTCGCCGGTATGGTTCACTGCCAGGTAGGTGTCTTCAAAGGCTGCCTGCACACTCTGCCCTTCGATGACCACGCTTCGTTCGCCGCTGACGAATAGGGCCGCAACTTCATTGGGCAGCAGGGGCGGGCGCGGTGTTGGGCTCGGTGATGCGGTCGCCGTCGGTACCGCTGCCAGCGTCTCGGCAATGGCCGTCCGCTCAAAGATCGAGAATTCCGCCTGCTGCGTGGCCAGCGCCGCAATCGCATCCACCTGACGGCCCTGCTGCTGCAAGGCGAACAATAAGATGCCCACCAGCACCGTCACCAGCGCGGCAATGGCACCGAAGACGATCGCCCGATTGACTCGCTTGCGGGCGACACGGCGTGGGTCCGGTACTTGCAGCACCGCCACAGAGACATTGTCGTCCGAAGCGCGTGCGTTGGCCATCGTGACCAACATGTTGGCCGCCGTATCACCTTCTTCGGTAGCCAGCACCTCTTTGATCTCATCATCGGTGACCGCCGTACTGCGTGACGAATCAGACCAACGCGTTAGCCCGTCCGTGGTCACCAAGACGGAGTCCCCCGGAAGCAGTTCAACGCCCAGGATGCCGGTTTGCTCGGCAACCTGACTGTTGTCCGTATCGAGGTAAATGCCAATATCAGGGTGAACTTCGGCGCGTGGGCCAAGGACACGGATCAGACCACTGGTTTCATCAAAGGTCTGATTAAGCCGCCGCTGAGACGGTTTGGTATCGCGTAGAACCGTATGCGCAAAGGTATGATCCTGGGTGAGCTGGCGTAGGCCCAACTCAGGATGATCCAGGCTGTGCAGATAAACACGACCATTGCCAATGTTGGCAACGTGGAGGGTATTGCTTTCAGTCACCGCTGCAATGGTGAGGGTTGTCCCAATCTCTGCGGGACGATGGTCCCAGGCCAGACGATTGACCACATCACCAGCATATTCGATCGCCGCGTACAGAATCAGCGGCAGATTGTCTTCATAGACGGCCTGCTCAAGGTAGGCCACGACACTATCCACAGCGACCTGAGCTGCCCGATCGCCTAGGCCTTCGCCGCCATATCCATCCGCTACAATCGCGACAACAATGTTCGTTCCATCACTGAGGGTCACTGCTTTGACGACGACACGGTCCTCATAGATTTGACCGCCCCCAATCGAAAAGCCCTGACCATACACCAGGGTGCTGCTCACAGATGCTTCATCCCTTCTCCGAGTCCTATCTCCCTATTGCCTATCGAATTCCACATTATGGAGAATCCGAAGGCTTACCCTACCTTATACTTACATCTTGACGACTCTATGAGTCCGTTATGATTGGTATAGTTTTGCGGGAATGAAGTGCTGTGATGATGATTTGGTTACATGAGACTTTCAAGAATAGTTTACGCTGACTTGGGCAATCTTACAAGCTGCGGTTGGCAAACTGGATGAACAGCCCTGCCACACCGTAGATGACGCAGTCCCCCGGGCCGCCGGGCACCGAATTGAAGAAGAGAAAGCCATTGCATGAACCGCGCGCGCCATTCTGATAGGCCACCACCATATCGTAGAGTTCCGCGCTGGCTGGTCGATCGGTGTAGTGTGTCCCATAGAACTGCCCTGGGCGTGTCAGTGTGCCGAGTACATCTGTCTCGGAGAAGCTGTTGGGGTAGGCATAGCGCACCCGCACCGTCGAGATGACCGAGAGACAGGCGTCAAAGGTCACAGCGCCCATCCCGCTCACCTCGTGATGGCATAACCAGGACAGTGCGTTACGCTCCGCCTCCGTCCAGACGATGGGGACCGGGGTATTGGTCGGGCCGGAAGGCGTCGAGCTGGCCTGCGGAGCGGATGGTTCGGCCTCGGTTGATTGCGTGCTGGCACGTGTTGGCTGGGCCGTTGGGGTGATGGTGGCGGTTGCTATCGGTAGAGGCGTGCGCGTGGCCGGCGCAATCACCGCACGCTCAACACGGGCATCAGCTGGCGGGGTCGCCGTTTGGTCGGGCAAATCCCAGGTGGGCGTTAGATCAGCAGACTGAGCAACCTGGCCACTTTGGCCCTCATCCGATGGGCCAGTCAAGACCAATCCGCTTACCCCGACGATGATGAACACCACACCCGCCACGATCAGCGCGACAGCTTGGCCGCGACGGCTGGCTAGATCAATTCGGCTCAAAAAGCTATCGCCTCTATCGTATCCAGGTCGAAGTCGAAATCGAAGTTAAAGTCCGTCACAGAGGCGTCCGCATCTTCGATCCGACCGGCTTTTTCGCCCCGATTGCAGAGCGAGCGGTAAACGCAGTACTTGCACTGATGCAGCGCCGAGGTTAGCGGCCAGACTTCGTCTAGCCCGGCGGGCTGCGCCATGATCTCTGCGATCAGGTCGGCTAGATAGTCCTTGTTGAACGCGTGCTGTAGGCTGTCATAGTCAAAAGTGATCGGTGACTGCGGTGCTTCGGCAAACCAGTAGGTCAGGCTGACCTGCTCCGCTTGGATCGGCCCTCCGAAAAGATGCTCTCCTGCTTCCACCAGCGTATAGAGATAGACCCGCGTTTGCAGCCGCTCGTTGAGGTCCTGCCGCGAGGGGCGACTGTGGGTGGTTTTCCAGTCGGCAATGACGATGCGCTCACCTGGTTCGATCGCTAACAGGTCAAAACGCGCTAACAATCGCTGGCTGCCAATCGGTGTCGAGAGCTGCACCTCAGGAAGCTGCTCTGTTTGCGGCAAATCCGGGATGGGATAGCGGATGAAGTTGTCCCACCACAGCGCCAGGTGATCACCTTCGAGCGAGGAGGGATGTACGGTCAGGCCCATCAGGTGGCGCTGCACCAACAAATGGAACTCCGCGCCCTGTTCCAGCCGCTCTTCATGCACCGTGAGTGGTTCGGTTGGCGCGGCGGGCCAGCGCCGTCCTTGAGCATACCGCAGTTGAAAACGCCGCTTGCAGTCCACGTAATCTTGCAGGCTGTTCTGACTAAACTGGAAGACATCAGGCAGCAAGCCCAACGTTTTGGTCTGGCTAACCAGCGTCTTGGGCGCGTTGAGCACCGCCGTCAGATTGCTGAAGGGTCCGCCGGTGGGAAATGCATCCGTCATGGTGTGTGGATATGGTCCTTCCAATAGCTGTGCAAGGCCATGAGCGCGGCTGAAGCGGTGTTCGGGTTGCCCTGATCCCAGAAGCGGCCCATGTTCCAGGTCATGATCAAGTCGCGTTTGGCCCGCGTGATGCCTACGTAGAGCAAACGCAGGCGCTCGCTCGCATAATCAATCCGCGCCTGCTGAGTTGCCACGCCTTCCACATACAGGTGCCCTTCATCCGCCATCAGCAGTTCGGTCTGCCGACGGGCCTCAGCCTGCACATTCATCTCGCCGCGCACAAAGGACTTCTCAGAAATGTAGCTGTCGCCAGCCTGCGCCGCTGGAAAGCTGTAGTTGTTGTTCGCCAGCAGGTACACCCGATCCCACTCTAAGCCTTTAGCCGCATGGATTGTCGCGATGGTCACCACGCCAGGACGTGGCTCGTAGCCGCTGGCCGCGTCATCGAAACCCAGGAAGCGCCGTTGGTTGCTCGCGATCCGCTGCAACTCCCCGCTCATCTCTTTCAAGCGGTAGTCGGGGTTGCTGTCTGCGATGCCGCGCAGTACCACCGCGATCTTGTGGGCCAGCGCCAAATCAGCTTGATCGGTGAACAGGTCCTGCGCCACCGTCAGCAGCAGTTGGTCAATCGGCAGCCAGATCGCTGCCAGCCAGTAAGTCACTTGCGCGCGAAAGCGCAGCAGTGCCTCCCGCACAAGCGGGTCATCGTCCAGTGCCGCGCTAATCTGGTCCAGAGCGTCGTTGACCGCCCCCGGCCATAGGAAGTCTTCCGGATGGTTTTGGCGGAACAACTGCTGGCTCACGATATCGCGGAAGTTGCGCGCCGCTTCGTCTTCCGGATCGCCACCCTCCTTGCGCCACCACACATCCCGATAGAGATAGGCCAGCGCCCGCGTATCGGTTGGATTAGCCAGCAGGTCGATCACCCGGCGCAGTTGGCCAGCAGCATCGCGCGTGGCGGAGGTGCTGCGCAGCAGTTCCTCGTAGGGGATGCTGTGTTCCTTCAAGTACTCTGCCATCTTAAAACCGCGGCTGTTCTCTGGCACCAACACCGCCACCGTCCAGTCCGGATGATCCGGCAGCCAGCTTTGCAGCGATTGCCCCACTCGGTTGATCTCCCGTTCCGGTGTGATGTTCGTGTCCGCATCCCAGTCGATGTAGATGAAGCCGTTCTCCGGGTTGGCCTGCGGATCGCCCGCTTCGGTCGGCTCAATCTCCTGATCAAAGAAAGTGTCACGCAGGCGTTCTGTGAGCTGATCTTCTTTGGTCCAGCGGACCAGATAATTCGCCAGATCGATAATGTCTCGCGAGGAGCGGCCCGACTGCGGCAGCGGCTCGCTGCGGTTAGCCACCTC
>JAADYZ010000248.1 GCA_010092775.1 Chloroflexota bacterium | reverse complement strand
GGGTATCGGCGAGATTCCCAAACAAATCGCTGCGGACATCCCCAAGGAGGCGTTCCAGTTTCACTCTGAAGTCGAGACGGTCAGCCCAATGTCTGTGTCTCTGAAGACCGGACAGATGCACAATGCGCGGGCTGTGGTCGTGGCGACCGATGGCGTGACGGCAGCGCGATTGATCGATCAACTGCCTTTTCCGATCTCGAATCAGGTGACCTGCTTTTATTACAGCGCCGATGCGCCGCCCCTGCGCGAGAAGTCAGTCATTTTGGATGGCACAGGGATAGGGCCGGTCAACAACCTGCACGTTGTCAGTGAGATCGTGCCAGAAGCCGCGCCACCTGGCAAGGCGCTGATCTCCGCTTCGGTCTTGGGCGATCCCGGCGACAGCCTGACACGCCTGGAACAGGTAGTACGCGAGCAGCTTCAGGGCTGGTTCGGGCCGACGGTGCAGTCCTGGGAGAACCTCAAGACCTACTCGATCCCACATGGGCAGCCTGCCCAGCCGCCAGGCACCCTGGACCCGCTGCAACGCCCGGTTGAGTTGGCAGGTGGCCTGTTCGTCTGCGGCGATCATCGCGATAACGCTTCGATCAATGGAGCGATGGAGTCGGGTCGACGCGTCGGCGAAGCTGTGGTCAAATGGCTGAAAGGTTAGGCGCTTGACACCACAAGCCACCAAACACCTGCCGGAAGGATATACCCAACAGGCCAAACTCGGCATGGACGGCAACACCTGGGTCATGATCGGGATCAACCTGCTTAGCATCCCTCTCCTATTCCTGTTCGGTTGGTTGTTTATCGCCTACGCCACTGCGGTTCGACCGAGCAGCAGCCTGGCCTTTTACAACCTGGTTTGGCAGTTTCAGGGCAGTGGATCAATTGCGCCGTTGCTGGGCGTGCTGCTAGCGCTTGCTCTGATGGTGATCGTTCATGAGGCAGCGCATGGGCTCTTCTTCTGGCTGTTCACGCGTGAGCGGCCAGTGTTCGGTATGCGCTGGTTCGCTGCATTTGCGGGCGCACCGGATTGGTACATCAAGCGGGACCCCTATTTGATCGTGGGACTGGCCCCCTTTGTGCTGATCAGCGGGCTGGGTTTGCTCTTGATCGCCTTCGGCCCAGCAACCTGGGCGCTGTGGGTGCTGCTGGTGGTGATCATTAACGCCGCGTCTTCTGCAGGAGATTTTGCCGTGACCGCCTGGTTGTTGTTCCAATCTCGCGAGACCCTGGTCAACGACACCGGCCTGAGCTTCACGACCTACCTGCAGAATCCAGAAGGGCAGCCCACGACGTCATCGGCTGCCCCTCCTATCGACTAGGTTGACCTAATCTACTTCCACTTGATGGTGCAGCCCACTGGTGGAGTCGTCTCGGTGGATGGAGCCCTGCCCTCAAGCAGCGCTTCGATGGCATCCTTGAGGTAGGTGTGCGAGACACTGCTCGGGTCTTCGTAATTGTCATCCAGGGCACCGTGATAGCGCAGCACGCGATCCTGATCGAACAAGAAGAACTCGGGCGTGCGTTCAGCGCCATAGGCCCTGGCGATGTCCTGGGTTTCATCGACCAGATACGGGAAGTTCATGCCGATTTCAACAGCACGTTCTTTCATGGCATCCAGATTATCAGAGGGGTATTTAAGGGGGTCGTTGGCGTTGATGGCAATCATCTGAAAGCCTTTGTCAGCGTACTGGGCTTGGATTTCAACCATGCGGCTTTCCCAGGCGCGAACGTAGGGGCAGTGATTGCAGCTAAAGACCACTGCCAGCGCGGTCTTATCGGAAAAATCAGCGGGGCTGACGGGCGCGTCTTCGACGCCAGAGAGGGAAAAGTCGATCAATGCGTCACCGGGTTTCATGGCTTGGTCTCCTTAAGGTTGGGTCGCTGCGAGCAAAGCTTGGCGGATCAAGTCGGCAGTCGGAAGCGGGGTGATGCGGCCATCAGGACGGCGGTAGGCGCGACAGGTCAGCGTATAGGCAACCTGAGCAGCGTCTGGCGGGTCGATATCTTGGCCTTCAACGCGGATCGTGGGGGAGCCAGGAAAGCGTAGCTCTTGAGCTTGTTCATCGGTCTCCACCTTGGTCACATGGATTTGGGCGCTCAAGCCCACTTCATCGAGTACCGTGTTTAAGCGGTCGAGAGCCACGTCGTGCGAAGGACAGCCCTCATAGTACAGAAAATCGATTGTTAGCATCGTCCAATTGAGCTTTCTATGATTCTGACTTAGCTAGAGTCTAGCAGGTAGCAGGGCGCGCCTTCCACTTGCGGCCCGATCACTTGGAGCAGACCTCATGACAACGATCAACTTTGACCACGTTAGCAAGTATCGCGAGTCCCCCCTGCATGGCGGACAGATTCCGGTCGTCGATGATGTGACGCTGAAAGTGCATACGGGGCAAATCGTCACGATCCTTGGGCCTTCAGGAAGTGGTAAGTCAACCCTGCTGCGACTGGCCGCCGGGCTGATCGCGCCCGACGAGGGGCGCATCCTGTTTGATGAACGCCTACTGCAAGACATCCCCAAATCGGAGCGTGGCGTGGGAATGGTCTTCCAAGGCGAGGCCCTGGCCCCCCATTGGGAGACACATCGCTCTGTGGGCCTGTTCTTCGCCCTGCGCCATCGTGATGAGGAACTCTCGCCGCGCCTTGAGCGGATCACGGAAATCACCGGCTTTGGCCTGAACCAACTGCTCGCCCGGCGACCGGGGCAGCTTTCGGGGGGCGAGCGCCAGCGCATCCAGATCGCGCGGGCGCTGGCGCGCGACCTGGACATCCTATTATTTGACGAGCCTTTCGCCAATATCGACGCTCAACAGCGCAGCCAAGCACGGCGCGAGCTGGTCAGGCTGCTCAATGAGTTCCCAACCACGAGCCTCTACGTCACACATGACCAGCAAGAAGCGATGACAATTGGCCAACGGGTTGCAGTGATGCGGCAGGGCCACCTGGAACAGATCGGGCGCTATCAAGATTTGTATCACACACCGGTCAACCGCTTCGTAGCCGAGTTCATCGGGCAGCTACCAATCAATCTGTTCGAGGGGTGGAGTGCTGAGGGTCGCTGGAACGGTCATTCTTTCGATGGGCTGCCCTTCCGGCGCGACTGGCCCAAGGATCAGCCCGTGCAAATGGGGGTGCGCCCAGACAGTTTTATCGTCGATGAGGACGGCATCGAGGTGGCAGTTGAGGAGATCACTCCCTTTTTCGCAGAGCGCTTTGCCTATGCCATCGTGTCGGCCAGGGGCGAGAGCTGGGGCCTTCACGTGCCACTGGATAAACAGCTTCGCGTGGGTGACTCATTGCGCTGCCGCCCGGACCCGGAGCGCGTCATGTTCTTCGATCCGGCGACCGAGCGGCGAATTGGCTAATGTGGCAGAGCGGGCTTCCGTTTACTCCAGGGGTAATATCACTCCGGTCAGGCTGATGTTGCCCCCCTGGGCCGTTGCCTCAATCATGTAGACTTCCTGGTTGTTCGTCGCCTCAAATTCCTGAACCTCGCGGGTCAAGCCTTCTTCTAGGCTCTGGTTCAGCTCAGCCAGGGTCTCTGGGTCGAGCTCAATTGAGGCTCCACCGGCATCCAAGGACGCTTCGATCACCAATACCTCAAGATCGCCGCCTTCGGTCACGCCGATGCTAGAGATCACGGTAGCAGTGAAGCGGCGTGGCCCACCCAGCGAGAAGCCAAAGGTAAAGGTGGCCGCGTTGTTGTCGAAGATCACATCGACATCGTTGATATACTCGGCGGCCTCGGTCTGTAGGACCTCTTCTTGGACGCGCTGTTCGACCAAATCATCGGAAACGAGTATGGTGAACGTGCGTCCTTCGGGTAGTTCGAGCGCTTCGTCCCAGGCATTTTCCAATGCGAACTGGTCGGCGCTTGCGGGCGTCACTTCGACCGGGTTCTGCAAACGGGCAGCGGCTAATTGGGCTTCTCGGCCCAGGTCAGCGCCAACAGCGCCGCTGGGCGCATTGCAGGCCAGTGCGGCCAGAACCAACACGCTCAGGATGGTCGCCAGGCGAGCTTGAATAGACATGACCTTACTCCTTGATATAATTGGAAAGAATGCACATTAATAGACTCGGTGTCTACTCTTTCTTATCGTACCACCGCTTGAGCAAGGTCACAAGTGACTTCGGCGACTTGTTCAAATCGAAGACATGAAACTGATCGCTGCGGGCCAATTCGCGAATTTCTTCCGGCGTAGCTGGGTCGGGCTTGCGAATCTCGTCTGCGATCTGGTCTGCTAAGCGTTCACTGCCTGCCAGGATGATCACATCGTGGCCGTGATCGATGATCTTGCGCACGTCTTGCTGGGCAATCCGTCCGCCATTGGCCAGGATGGCCACACCAGGCACACGATCGGCCAGGAAGTCGAACAGGCCAGTTAGCAGCTTTGTCTCGTCACCCCAGTCTTCTCCATCCACGAAGATGAAGTGAGTGTGATTGGGCTCAAGAATATCAACGGGGCGGCGCAAATCGGGGTCATCGCGATAGGTATCAGCATGAATGGGCAATACGCCAATGTAAGGGGCGCGGTGATTGGCCTGCTCTAGCGAAGAACCGAGGAGGTCCATCCCGCCTGATTTGGTGCCCCCGTCCAGAACGACTAATTCATATTGAGCGGCTAGCTTGCCGATCGATCTGAAGAAGGGGACGAGCTTTTCGGTAGCCTCAGGCGACATCAAGTCGGCCCCAGCCGAGACGATCAGAACACCACGCGGCGTTGAGAGATCGAGGAGTTGGGCGACCTGTTCGGCTGGCGTGTGTGGATCTGCATAGAGCGCTATTGCCTGGCGGTTGCCCGGCAGCGAATAGGTGGTAGGGGTCAATTTATCCACAGTGGGCTGTTCCCTCCTGCATACAGGACCATAAACCATGATGGTGTATTGTACCGAGTCCGCTAGGTGGGCGCATTCCAGGAAGCAGTAAGAGTTACGGTGATCAATCGTAATAGAAGTATGGAGCTATTGCGACCGGTGTGCTGGGTGGTACACTTTCCTCAAGGTGAAATGTAGACAGTAGCTACGGCCGTTTCAGTTGGCACGATCGGGTCGAACATCGTATAGTAGGTATCAGAGACGTTGGACCTTCATCATTCTTATAAACCAACACTCTCACCTTTATCCAGTATCGCAACGGCGGTTGAGCAATCGTCACAAAGCGGACACTTGAGGACTCATCATGACACGAATGACGTGGATGATCGTTGAGGACGATCCTGCGATTCGAGACGTCTTGGAAACGATGTGTGAACTGTGGGACTTTGATGCCCTCATTTTCACAGATGGTTTCAAGGCAATGGAGTATCTGTCAAAAGAGGAGTTGGGCGACAAACGCCCAGCCTTGGCGCTGCTCGATATTCGCGTGCCCGGCCCCTGGGGCCACGAAATCAGCGCCCGCATCCGGGAACATCCTGACCTGAACAACATCGGCATCATCCTGATGACCGCCTACGAACTTCCCGGCCCCGACAAGGAAGAGTATCTGATCCGCTCCGGCGCCGATCGCCTGATCTATAAACCGCTGCCATCCATGGATGAACTGCTCCAGCTTGTAACTGACGTGCTGGAGGCCCGCGACAATTCCTAGAGCCTTCACCAGCTTGCGCAGCTAGCGCACTGGCGAGAGATGACCGGATCGCCGAATGAGCAGCCAGGCACCCGAACGCCAAAGCAGCAACGGTACGGACCCACCGAAGGACCGTGGCCTCTTGGCGCGTCTGTTGGGTAGCGTTTCATCGATCCGGAACAAGATCATCGTCCCATATGTGCTGCTGACGTTGATTGTGGCGGCGCTTGGTATTTTCATTGTCACCAGCCTGCTAGCCGGAACCATTGAAGAGCGCTTCACCAACCAGCTTCTGGAGGCGGGGCGTGTGGCCGCCGACGGCCTGGTCCGCCAAGAGCAAGATCAGCTCGCGGTCATCCGGCAGATGGCCCAAACAATCGGTGTGGCCCAGGCAACCGTCGAGCGAGACAGCGCTGCGCTGCGCTCCCTGCTCGAAGTGCAGGCTTACAACGCCAACATCGACTCCTTGATCGTGTTAACGCCTACCGGCGACAGCCTGCTGACGCTCCAGGCTGTGCGTCGTTCCAACATCAACCTGATTGACGAATACCAGGCAACGGACGCTGGCAACCTGGCCAGTTGGTCAGTTGTAGGCCCGGTGCTGTCCGGCGTGACTGATGAGCGCGGCGACAAGTTCGCGGGTCTGGTTGACACACCAGCCGGGTTGCAGCTCTTTACGAGCGCCCCGCTCTATGTCGCTATGGAGGATGAGAGCGAGGCCAGCCAACTGGTCGGGGTGCTGTTGATAGGCAACGCGATGGAACGGGTGTTGGTTGACTTGAAGAGCGAGTCTCTGGCCGATCTCGCCCTGTATCTCGGAAATGCCGAAAATGCCGCGCTGGTGGGCAGCACCATCCCCAATTGGCAGATCGAACCGCAAAGCACGGTTCTTATGATTGACCCTGCCCTCTATGCGGAGACCTTGGAAAACAGCGAACAAACGGCGATCCGAGCGCTGACCCTCTTCGAGCGAGAGTATCGCTCGGCACTGGCGCCCCTGGTCATACGCGGGCAAGCGGTGGGCGTAAGGGGCGTTTTGCTCCCAAGTTCCTTTGTGGTTCAAGCGGTATCGACCAGTCGCGACACCTTTATCCTGGTTTTCACTGTAGCGACACTGGCGACCGTGCTCGTAGGCTATCTGGTAGCGCAGCGCATCGTGCGACCGATCATGGACCTGCAACGGCTGTCGGCGGCAGTTGGCGCAGGGGACCTACAGGCGCGAGCCGAAATCATTCCCAATGATGAAATCGGTGAATTGGCTCTGTCCTTCAACAAGATGACGGCTGACCTGTTTCGTGCACAAGGCGATTTGAAGCGCGAGATCGCGCGCACTCAGGCCATCCTTCGCAGCATCGCGGATGGCGTCTTTGTGATCAACATCGACCGCGCCATCATGATGACCAATCCAACAGCGGATCAAATCCTGGCTGACCACGGTGGGGGTGACCTGATCGATCTGATCCTATCGCAAGACTTGTCCGAGGATCAGCGGATTGAGTCCAATGGACGGTACTACAGCGTCAGCCTGGCCCCCGTGTTCGTCGAAATGCACGATCGCAGAAGTGCCCAGACTGAGCACTATAGTGATGTGTTGGTTCTGCACGATGTAACGCGTGAGACACTCGCTGAGCGCACCAAGACCAGCCTCATTGACTCGATTACGCATGAACTGCGCACCCCGCTGACCGGGCTCAAAGGCTACGCGGAGATCATCTATCACAAGAACGACATGTTATCGCCCGAAAAGCGTAACAAGCTGATGGCAAGTCTACTGGAGCGTGCCGAGACACTCAACCGCCTGGTCAATCAAATGGTGACGCTGACCCGCATCGGTTCAGGCGACGTTGGGCTGCACTTTGAACAGGTCGATATCAATCAACTGGTCAACACATTACTGCGCACCTGGAAGGACGATCTCAGAGCGGCTCGCCTCAACCCGGTGACCTTGCTTCCAGCCGAGCCTGTGGTCGTCCGAGCTGACTCGGAACAGCTCCTGCGCGCGCTCGACCAAATCCTCACCAATGCCTGCCGCTACAGCCCACTCGGTGGTGATCTGAAGTTGCGCGTTGAAGCAGAAGGGCCTCAGGTCTGCCTCAGCATCAGTGATCCGGGTGTTGGCATTTCGTCGGACGACCTGCCGCAGATTTTTGATCAGTTCTACCGGGGCAGTCCGATCGATCAGGATGGGAATCTGATCGACATTCGTGGGATGGGTCAAGGGCTCTTCCTGGTCAAAACGATTGTTGAGGCGCACAATGGCCAGGTCTCGGCGCTCAGCAGCCCCGGCGAGGGCAGCACCTTCTTGATTTGCCTTCCGCAAAGCGGCGGTGAGGTTGAAGATCATGCAGCCAGCTAATCCATACGACCCCGCCCTAAAAGAGAGCGAAGAACAAGACAATCGACGGCTCTATCGCTTGCTCTTGCTGTTGTTGCTCCTCTTGTTGACGCCCTGCTGCCTGTGTGTCGCCAGTCAGGCCGCCATAACTGGAACCGGGCAAAACCGCGCCCAAGACGACATGCTGTCTTTTCTAAACGCTGACTACGGAGCCTGGCAGCCTTTCCAATTTGCACCAGTTGACCCGGCGCTCATCAGCACAATTCGGGTCGACCAGCTCACACAGGCGGGGCTGCCGGTGGTGCCCACCGATTTCATCATCGGCACCCCACCAGCCGCCGCGACCGCGGTTGCAGAGCTACCCACTGGCACCAGCACCCTGGAGCCTGGAGAAGCCGAGCCGACGGAAGCCGGCGGTGGCGAACCTCCAGGTGCTCAGGCCAGCCTGAGCCCGGCTCCACCCACCGTAGCGACGATTTTCATCCCGCCTGCCTTACCCCTGTCTCTTATACACATCTCCGAGCCCACG
>JAADYZ010000247.1 GCA_010092775.1 Chloroflexota bacterium | reverse complement strand
TGTGTATAAGAGACAGGTCAAGCAGTTGCAACCAGCGCGTCGTCTGTTGATAAACGCCGCGCATCTTCTCGAAAAGCTGCGGGGGTTCGATCTCTAGGGGGCGCCCCCGACCCGGATAGCTGAGCACAAAGTTGTCTTCAAAGCGGGAGAGAAAGAAGGCCGTCAGATAGCCGGTACTCGGGGCCAGATAACCGGCAAAGAATTCGGTGATCCCATTCAATTCGTAAAGGGTGACGTAGTTTTGCTTACGGGCTTCGTAGAGGCGCAGTTTGTCCTGGTCGCCGTTCTTCTGGGCCAGGGCGTTAGCGTCCGGCTTGGGCACTGCCTGGCGCACAATTGGCTCGTCAACCTCGACCAGCTCGCGCATGCGCCCTTCAATTTGCTCGATTTGCTGCGCGCTGAAGTCAGTACCCTGACGAACCTCACACACATAGCCACCTGAGGGCAGTGAATTGGTGACGGCGATCTTGGTGCCTGGAAACAAGTCATTGATCGCTGCGAGCAAGAGCAGGGTCAACGAACGGCGGTAGATGCGCAGGCCGTCCGTGTGGCTGATTGAAACCGGCTTGACCGTCACATCACGTTTGACGGGGAACTCCAGCCCGCGCAGCTCATTATCCACCAGAGCAGCCATCACGGTCTCGCCGATGATCGCTTTGTCGGGGTGGCTGGGAGGCGTCCAATGGGGTTGGGCCTGCTGGAAGAAGGCATCCAAGGTGATGCCAACCGGCGCGTCCCACACACTGGGGCTGCCGTCGTCAGTTATCAAGGTGATGCGGACCGTCTCGCGCGCTGGGGCCGGTCGGACTTGTGAGGCGTGGCTGCTCATAACTCTCCCTTGGGGCTGGTGCAGATTCTCGCTTGAACCCTACCGAGTTTTGCAGGGGAGGTCAAGAGCGTCGGCGCCTCTTCAATTGAAGAGGCGCTACGTTACCCAGGAAGGAGAGAGCGTTGTGGTGATGGAGGAGGATGTTGGATTGTGCTCATCACCGGGTTCATTTTGATGCCCCAACTGTATCGTCTTCCCGCTGCACTTAACAGAGACAGGTGTCATGTTTTTCCCGTGACGGATGGCAGGGCCCATGCCATGATGGCACCTGCTCCGTCGGATGGCAAAGGGGATCATTGTCATTGCATTCGACAGATCGCTTTCGGTATAATGGCGCACTACGATTTGAAAGCAGAAACAGAACATCGAAACGGACCCGAATGGATATCACCTGGTACGGGCATAGTTGTTTTAGGCTGATGGAGCGTGGCGTCGCAAGTATCGTCACCGACCCCTATGATGCGAGCCTGGGGATTGGCGAGCCACGCCTCAAGGCAGACATTATCACCATCAGCCATCATGAAAGCGGCCACAACGCGATCGACAGCGTGAAGGGCCATCAATTTGTTTTGGATCGCCCCGGCGAGTATGAGATCGGCGGGGTGTTTTTGAGTGGGGTCGCCACCTACAACCGCGATGCTGATCCGGCTAACACGCGCCTGAATCTGGTCTTCATTATCGATTTTGGCGGCCAGACGATCTGCCACCTGGGCGATTTGGACTACGTGCCCAGCCAATCGCAGATTGAAGCCTTTGGACCGATCGACATCCTGATGGTGCCCGTCGGCGGCGGTCGAGCGCTTAACAGCGGTCAGGCGGGTGAGGTCATCAGTTTGATTGAGCCGTCCCTGGTCATCCCCATGCACTACCAGATGCCAGGTATGGCCCTTGAGCTGGACCCACTCGACAACTTCCTAAAAGAGATGGGCGTCTCTGCTCCGGACGAGCAGGACGTGCTGCGTTTGTCTAACCGGACCAAGTTGCCGGAAGAGACACAGGTCATTTTACTGAATAGAGCAGAGTAGCTCTCTTGAGCTGAACATCATGACGAGGTTGCCATGGTAAAGCTGGTGATGTCTTATAACATCAAAGATGGTCGTGACGCTGACTACTATGAGTTTCAGGTGCGGAAGTTCGCCCCTGGGATGACACGCCTGGGCCTACAGCCAACCGATGCCTGGCTGACCGTCTATGGGGAAAGCGCCCAAATCGTCACCGGCGGCATCGCAGAAGACCTGAGGAGCATGCGGCGCATCCTGGCCAGCCGCGAATGGGAGAACCTGCGCAACAGCCTACAGGAATTCGTCACCAACTACGAAGAGAAGATCGTACCACACAATGGCAAACCCCAGTTCTTCTAATCTAAATCCACCGACAAACTCCCGTTAAAAAGACCTAAAAGCATGAGGATGGGTCTTCATCGGGTGATATACTCCGCCAACATTGATCCAGCCGGAGGGAGCACCCAATCCGATGAAGAGCAAATTCAAGTCCTCACTTGAAGTCTTTCAAGAATTCCACAAGCGCACCACCGAGAAGCTACCCAGGGAGTCTGAGGCGTTTGGCCTGCAAGTTGATAGCCAAACCCTCGCCAAGATGACTTTTCGCTACAGCTTCTCGGTCAGCGCGATGACCCGCATCAGCCATGTGATCGAAAACACCGTGAGACGCAGCCCGCGTGTGGCGGACCTGCATGTCTCATTCCAGTATGTGTCTCGTGTCGCAGATCAGTATGGACGCTATGTTGAGGTGGCCGAAAACGCCAGAGCATTGATCCTCTACGCGGT
Organism: Chloroflexota bacterium; assembly: GCA_010092775.1. GTDB lineage: Bacteria > Chloroflexota > Anaerolineae > Aggregatilineales > UBA3940 > TC-71. The sequence continues at coordinate 261 of JAADYZ010000247.1, read as the reverse complement.
GAAGGACGCCCCTCTACCAGACCTCGCCAACCTGACCTTCGTCGACACTGAGGGCACCACATTGGTCGACTACTGGTACCTCGTGGCCTATGGTCCGGGAATCAGTATGACTCTGTTGGCCCAGGAAATCCCTGGGCGCAGCAAGAGGAGCCGTATGTACGAAGGCTTTTATACCTTCGAGCCGGCGATTGCCTTTGATGTCGCGCAGATCATGCACGATATTTTCCCCACTCAGGTCCCCAAGCCGACACGGCCCGACGC
>JAADYZ010000246.1 GCA_010092775.1 Chloroflexota bacterium | reverse complement strand
TTGAAGGACTGATCGGCGCACTCGGAGCGGATGACCCCGGTGTGCGCTATCTGGCCGCTGAGACTTTAGGCCGCATCAGCGCACCCGAGGCTGTCACGCCTCTGAGCGCCCTGCTCAACGACGATGCCCCACCCAACCCCGACTCACCCCGCCGCGTCTTCGATGCCGCCGCCGATGCTCTCACCGCGATCGACACCGATGAGGCTCTAGCCGCGCTGGAGAAGTGGCAGGGGTAGCGTTCAAGCGATCGGGTAGAACTGCTTGAGCGGGTCGAGCATGATGCGGGGCGAGTCACTGACCCGCCCCCCTTCCTCGGCACATTGTCACACCACAATATTCACCAGACGGCCCTTGACGTAGATCACCTTCTTAGGTGTCGTGCCATCCAAATGCGATTGGACGGTTTCGCTGGCCAGAGCTTGTTCCTTGGCGATGTCCTCGCTTACGTCTGCGGGAACGGTTAGCTTATCACGCACCTTGCCGTTGATCTGCACGACGATAGTGATCTCATCTTCCGCGGCCAACTGCGGGTCGCCTTCCGGCCAGGCTTGCTGATGAATGCTGTAGTCGCCACCGACCCGCTCCCATAGTTCTTCGGCTACGTGCGGTGCGACCGGAGCCATCAACAGCAGCATGGTGCGGATGGCCTCACGCCACTCCGTGGTATAGATCACGGTGCTATTTTTCAGCTTTTGTAGGGTGTTCTTATACTCCATCTGGGCGGCGATGGCCGTATTGAAGCTGAAGGTTTCAATACCTTTGGTCACCTTGATGATGGCCTGATGCATCGCCCGCTGAACACTGATCACCTCTTTGATGTTCTGCGTCTCAACGTGATCAGTGGTGGGGTCAGCGGCTGTCTCGTGTACCAGGGTCCATACGTCGCTGATCCAGCGTACCACCCCCTTGATGCCCTGTGGGTCCCAGGGGCCACCCTTCTGCCAGTCGAAGGCGAACATCAGATAAGCACGCACTGTGTCCGCGCCGTACTCCGCGACCAACTCATCTGGATTAACAACGTTGCCCTTGCTCTTGGACATGCGCTGAATCTCCAGATGTTGGCGCAGTTGATTGACATCGTTTTCGCCTTCGATCTCTGGAATCTCGACGGTGGCGTTCTCCTGCACCTCGACGATGCTCATGTTGCCATCACCCGGATCAACGTGCAAGATCGACTCGGTGCGCCGTATGATCTCACCGAATACGCCATCGAAGCCTGCCGGAACCGCTCCGGGCTCAATCACTTTGACGTGCTCGGCCAGTAAGCGGCTGCCATCAAAGCTGCCCTGCGCGATCACGTAGTCGCCAGCTTGCTCTGAACCCAACACCTGCCCTTGATTGCGCAGCATCAACATCGGCTCATCGAAAGCACCTTCAGGGTCACGACCATGCGCCCGCATGATCTCGGCAGTTTCTTCGAACACACCGGTATCGCGCATGGCGCGGGCAAACCAGCGTGTGTACAGCAAATGCATGGTGGCGTGTTCCGCGCCACCCGTATACACATCGACCGGCAGCCAGTAGGCCGCCTCTTCCGGGTCGAAGGGGGCGGCGTCGTAGTCTGGGCTCAGATAGCGATAGTGATACCAGGATGAACACATGAAGGTGTCCATCGTGTCGGTCTCGCGCCGACCCGTGTTGCCATCTGAATCGGTGACGTTCAAGAAGCCCTCATGATAGGTCAGCGGACTCTGGCCGGTGGGTTTGAACTCCACATCGTCCGGCAGCGTAACGGGTAACTCGGCGTCGGGTACCGCTTCCATCTCGCCATCTGCCCGGTGGATCATTGGGATGGGGCAGCCCCAATAGCGCTGGCGGCTGACCAGCCAGTCGCGCAAGCGATAGTTGACGGCTTCCTTGCCGATCTCTTTTTCCTCCAGCCAATCCAAGACTTTGGCAATCGAGGGGTTCTTGCGGCCCTTCTCGTTGTTGACGGGCGTTCCGTCCAACATGCCAGAGTTGATCATCTCACCCGGCCCAACATAGGACGCGTCCATCGTCTCACCGTCCAGCGGATCCATGTCAGCCGGTTGGATAACCGGCGTGATGGTCAAATCGAACTGGCGGGCGAACTCAAAGTCGCGCTGGTCATGGGCTGGAACGGCCATGATAGCCCCGGTGCCGTAAGTGATCATCACATAGTCGGCAATCCAGATCGGGATGTGCTCTTCGTTCACCGGGTTGATCGCATAGCCACCAGTGAAGACACCCGTCTTCTCACGGTTTTCGCCTGTTCGCTCGATCTCCGTCATGCTGGCAGCTTGTTCACGATAGGCTTGGACCGCTTTCTTCTGCTTCTTAGTTGTGATCGTCTCAACCAAGGGGTGTTCCGGTGCCAACACCATGAAGGTCGCGCCCCAGAGCGTATCCGGGCGGGTGGTGTAGATTTCGATCTCATCCCCATCTTCGGTATGAAAGATCACCCGCGCACCCTCGCTTCGACCGATCCAGTTTTCCTGCATCAGCTTGATCGGTTCCGGCCAGTCGATGCGGCTGAAGTCTAGCATTTCGTCGGCGTAGCGTGTATAGCGGAAGAACCACTGAGTCATCATCTTCTGGATGACGGGCTGGCCAGTGCGTTCGTCCTTGCCATCGATGACCTGTTCATTGGCCAGCACCGTCTGCAAAGTCGGTGACCAGTTCACCATGGCCTCGCCGCGAAAGGCCAAGCCATTCTCATAGAAGGTTTTGAAGAACCACTCGGTCCACTTGTAGTATTTCGGATCGCTGCTGACGGCTTCGCGTTCCCAATCGAACATATTGCCCATGCTGCGCATTTGCGTCCGCATCCGCTCGATGTTGGCATAAGTCCATTTGGCGGGATGAATGTTGCGCTGGATGGCGGCGTTTTCGGCGGGCAGGCCAAAGGCATCGAAACCCATTGGGAACAACACGTTATAGCCGCGCATCCGCATAAAGCGGGCACGTGCATCAGATGGGGTCATGGCAAACCAGTGACCGATATGCAGGTCACCTGAGGGGTAGGGCAGCATCGTCAAAGCGTAGTGTTTGGGGCGATCCCAATCCACCTCCGCCCGATACAGCTTGTCGGCCTCCCATCGGTTTTGCCATTTCGGCTCAATCTCTTCCGGTTTGTAGTCTTGCATCGCTCTCCACTGTCTCCTCTTTAAATCAAAAAACCCTCGCCCATACAGGGACGAAGGAGTCTTCGCGGTACCACCCTGATTGAAACCTGATCATCTTGATTGGGTTCCCATCTCGGAGCGCGTAACGGGCGCGACTCGTCAGCCCTTACTATCTGCTTCAGGGCTGAGGCTCACGGACGAGGTGGGCCACTTGTGCTCGCCGGGGCACGCTGACCAGGCTCTCACCAGCTCCTGGTTCGCTGCGGCGATGGCTTATCACTTCCGATCACAGCCGTTTGATCTAATTTGTCTATATGGTAGCGGTCGGGGGGCAGGCTGTCAATGGCGGATGCGGCTGTGAGCTAGTCAGCCGAGCGCTCCATTTTGCCCGCGCTCAACCTCCGCCTTGATCTCGTCGTAGATCAATTCCAGGCCAAGCTTGACGCGCTTCTGCACGTTGTCGCGGGTGCTCGTTTCATACAGATAGCGCGGCATGAACTCCGCTAGCAGCAGGCTCACATCACCGCGATTGCGCCCGTTCTCGACCAATCCGCGTACCTGTTGGCGGGCATGCTCCAAATAGTCAACCAGGCGCGCGACCTTATCCAGTTGCAGCAGCGATCCGCGCCCCGGCACGATGGTCCAGCCAGCATATTCCGCTTGGACTTCGTGCAGCAGGTCGAGCCAATGGGAGGTCAAACCGTGATGGATATAGGGATGCCGGTCAACTGTGAGCGAATCTCCGGCAAAAATCACCTGATCCTCCGGCAGCAGAACCCACAAACTGCCCGCCGCCGCGCTGGGCCGGTGCAGCAGGCTAATCTGTCGGCCATTGCTGGTGAGCATGAGTTGATCTGAGAAGGAGATTTCTGGTGGATGAAGCTGCAAACTGGCGATCTCGACCAATTCGTTGTCGTTGATGCTCAGGTCCTCAGCCGCCTGTGATACGAAGGTCGGTTTGAGCGCCAGCAGAGCGCGGGCGGTCTCTTCATGTGCCACCCCTTGCCCGTCAAACCAGCCGTTGTTGATGATCCGGTCGCGGTGATGGTCGGTGTTGACCAAGTACTTGATCGGCTGCGAGGCTATAGCGCTCAGCGCCGTCTTCCAGGCGCGTGCATCGCGCGGATGGGGAGGGGAATCGATGCAAACCCAGCCTTCTTCAATCAGAATCGCGCCAACTGTGATGCGGTTGAACTTGCTCTCGATGTAGACATTGCTGGCGATCTCTTGCATGGTAGCCGCTTAGACCCCGGTCAGGGCCGCTTGGGCCTGTTCGAGGGCTTGCTCCAAGGCTGCCAGGTCGGCAGAGATGCGGCCGCCCTGCGCCATATCTGGCTTGCCGCCACCACGATCAGAGCCAAGGGCGGTCAGCGCTGCCTTCAAGGCCACCCGCATATCCGCTTCCACATCAGCCCCAGCCGAGCAGATGACGTGGGCTTTTTCTCCGGCCACAGCCAGAAGTGCCACCATTTTCGGATCATCGCTGAGTTGGCTGGCCATCAAGCGAATGTCACCAGAGTCGAGGTCGTCAAAGGCAGCTCGCACGATGAGCAGGTCCTTGACCGGGACGGCCTGCTCGCGCAGCTCAGCGACCTGATACGCGATCAGCGCACTCCGTGACGCCTTCAGGTCCTTTTGAGCTTGTTTTAGATCCGCTTTCAGTCTCTGGATCGCCTGATCAACATCCGAGTAAGCCACCGAGAATTCAGCGGCAGCGGCTTGCAGGGCAGCGTGGCGGGATTGAAACTCACTCAGCGCACGCCAGCCACAGCGAAATTCGACCCGGGTGCCACCTTTGGCCTTCTCGCTGCGCAGCACTTTGAGCATGCCGATTTCGCCGGTCCGTGCGACGTGGGTGCCACCACAGGGCACCTTATCAAAGTCACCGATCATCACGACGCGGACCCCGTCGGTGGCCAGATTCTCCAGCGAGAAACGGCTACGCACCCCCAGCGCTTCCAGATCGTTTTTTGGGATGACCGGCGCAGTAATCTCCAGGTTGTCAAAGATGACCTGGTTAGCCATCTGCTCGACTTCTTGGATGGTCTTGTCAGACAGATTTGCTTTATCGAGGTCGATGGTCATGCTGTCCGGGCTCATGTGAAAGCCAATGGTGTCAGCATCAGCCGCCAGAATAAAAGCCTGCGACAAGATGTGTTGGCCGCTGTGATGCTGCATCAGATCGAAGCGCCGTAGCCAATCAATCTCACCGCGAGCAGGGTCGCCATCGGTCAGCGCCTCCGCCAGAATGTGCAACACGGCATGGTCGCTTTTGCGGTTCTGCACGTCGATCACCAGGACGCCGTTGAGCCTGCCCTGATCGCTGGGTTGGCCGCCCCCTTCTGGGTAGAAGAGTGTGCGGTCCAATACCACAGCCGGTCGGTCGTCAACCGTCAAGCGCTCGATAATGGTGGCCTCAAACGATCGGGACTGGGCGTCATTGTAGTAGAGTCGTTGTGTCATGGGATGATCCAAACTATTCGCCCCGTTAATTTAGAGGATTGCGCCACCCTTTTCAAATTTAGCATGTCTTCTCGCTTGACATTTTGATATCAATATGGGGAGCCACCCATGTCTGACCGTATCGTCTTGAAGCAAAAGCACATTGTCGATGCACACACATTTGTTCCCGGATAGGCGCTGGGACGAGCCAGTCAAGGTACCTTACGCAATCGGCTTGTTCTCGACCCTCGCTCTCTATTGGATCGCCCCCTGGTTGATCGTCTCACGAGCGGTGGCCGCGCCAGACTGGTATCTCGCCCTCTGCATCAGCGTGTTCACCTTCGGCATCTTC
>JAADYZ010000245.1 GCA_010092775.1 Chloroflexota bacterium | reverse complement strand
CTGCTAAGCCCCAACAAACAGGATGCCCCCCTCCCCTAGACCACTCAGCCAGGCGATCCGCGAAAAGGCCAGCGATCTGGGTTTCTCCATGGTCGGCTTCGTCCCGGCGACGCCTAGCCCAGAACTCGATGCCTATTTGAGCTGGATTGACAAGGGCTTGCATGGTGAGATGGCCTACATGGCCCGACCTGATCGGGTTGCGCGGCGGCGCGATTTGGGAGTGATCTTGCCCGGAGCGGCTTCGCTGATCGTGGTTGGCCTGGACTATGCGTCATTCAACATACCACAGGATATGTTAGCAAACCCGACGCGCGGGCGCATCTCGAATTATGCCTGGGGTGGAACTGACTATCATGACGTATTGCTGGACCGCCTGAAGACACTGGCTGGGTTTATTCACTTCGAGGCGAGTGATCATATCGATAGCAAGACCTATGTCGATACCGGTGCGATCCTCGAACGGAGCCACGCCAAGCTCGCGGGATTGGGCTTCACTGGCAAGAACACGATGTTAATCCACCCAAGGCGGGGCAGCTTCTTCTTCCTTGGGGAAATCATCACCACAGCAGAGCTTGACTATGATCCGCCTGTTCCAATGCCCTCCTGCGGGAGCTGCACGCGCTGCCTGGTTGCCTGCCCGACTGATGCCTTTCCTAAACCCTATGTGCTGGACGCCCGCCGCTGTATCTCTTACTTGACGATTGAACTAAAAGGACAGATTCCGCTTGAGCTGCGCCCCTTGATGGGCAACTGGGTCTATGGCTGCGACGTTTGTCAGGAGGTCTGCCCCTGGCAGCGCTTTGCTAAACCGACCACGATCACTGAATTCGACGGCGCGTCGATTGATGACGCAGCGCCGCCTCTAGCAGACTTGCTGAGCTTGAGCGAGGCTGGCTTCAAGCAGCGCTTTGACGGCTCCCCCATCAAGCGGATTAAGCGCGAGCGACTGTTGCGCAATGCCTGCGTGGCAGCAGGCAACAGCGGACATGCCCGCCTAAGCCTTGAGCTTCGTGATCTGCTTCAGGATGACAGCGCCTTGCTTCGGGGACATGCCGCCTGGGCACTCGGTAGGCTGGGAGGAAGCAAAACAGCCCTCGAGACCGCTTTGGGACGGGAGAGCGAGGGCTGGGTAAAGGAGGAAGTCGCGCAGGCACTAGGGCGATGATAAGTCAGGTTGGCACTGATTCACTTTCCTGACATCCTCAGCGATTTGTTGTGGCACCAACTCAAAGCCTGCATAGCGTGCCACCGGCTGGCCACAACCGTCTAGCAGCACGAGCGTCGGCAGGGCACGCACACCGTAGGTCGCCGCGGCGACACGGCCAACTTCGCTCAATGCATTCAGATGGATAACCTGGGCATCCCCTGCTACAGTTTGTTCAATCCTGTCGACGACAGGTTTAGCCATGAGGCAAGACGCTCAGGTATTGCTGAAGACGTGCACCAGGGTGGGTTGCCCCCGGCTCACTTGCGATTGGTAAGCCTCCAGGCCCGCTACTGGTGAGGCCGTATTGCGCAACAGCATGAACAGCACAGAGCCAGCCGCCAGGATGATCAACAGGCTGCGGTTGTCGGAAATCCAGTTGAGTACAGCAGACATACGATTCTCCGGGAGAAAATGACGTTGACCAACGATACCCACAAACAGAATCAGAAGCAATATAGCAAGAACGCGGCTGGCTATGTGACGAGCAAGGTGCATGCTACTGGCGGCAGTCTGGACCGCCTGGTCGCGCTGACCGAGCCCCAACCAGATTGGCGGGTCCTGGATATAGCGACCGGGGGCGGACACACCGCTCGGCACTTTGCAGCGTTCGTGGCAGGTGTCATCGCGACAGACCTGACCATGCCGATGCTCTTGAGCGCCCGCGAGGCTACAACGGACGGGGGTCTGATCTTTGCAGAGGCGGCGGCAGAGGCCCTTCCCTTTTTGTCCGAATCCTTTGACTTGGTAACCTGTCGGATTGCGCCGCACCATTTCGCAGATATGCAGGCTTTCATGACTGAGAGCGTCCGCGTCTTGAAGTCAGGGGGCTTGTTGGCGATTGCTGATAACATCGTGAGCGGAATACGCGACGAAGGCGCTTACATCAACACCCTGGAGAAGCTGCGCGATCCATCACATCAACAAGCCTACTCTCAGGACGATTGGTCAACCTTCTATTTTCAGGCGGGTTTGACGATGGAGAAGATGGAGACGCTGGAGAAGCGTATCGATCTTGCCCCCTGGCTGGACCGAGCTGGAATAAGTGACCCGGACGAGCGCGCTCGACTGACCAGCATGATCGTTCAAGCGCCTGACGCAATGCTGGCGTGGCTCAAACCGGAGGGAACAGGTGAGTCCATAAGCTTCGCGCTGACAGAAGGCGTCTTCATTGGGCGCAAGCCATAGTGCCATCAGACGGCCTATAAGAAAAGCATAGAAATCGCGCTAAAGGATTGCTGAGCGTTTGTGCGATTGCTAGACTTTGAGTGTGAGAAGCGCTGAAAACTGGATTGTAAAGGTGGACTTATGGCTACTGTACGCACTCGCTGGGGACTGATGTTGGACACTTTGGCGCGCTTGAGCGACACGGAGCAGCAGCTCGTTGCCCAGGGCGCAGCGCCAGCGGATTTTGTTCCCGACCGCCTGCTTGACGATTGGTTTGAGACCTTCCAGGATGGGGCAGGTCTGACCCGTGCCGGAATCTCACCAGCGATTATTACCGTTCTGGATGAATTTGACGCTAACCTCGTTCAGTTAATCGATGTTGTTCCAGACGACATCGCAGACAAAGAGGGCTACATCCAATACGATGAGGTGTGGCGGGTGATTTGCGAGATGGCAGATTGGACCCTGACGCGCATTGCGGCTGTCTCTCAGCCACGCGAGGTCACATTCAGCTTGAACTAAGCCGTCTGCGTCTCTTCTGTGGGCGACTCCGCGCGCGGACTGTTGTCCTCGCTCTTTCGATTTGAGGTTAGATTCGCTATCATTCAGAGACGCAAGGTGTGCCCCACCCAGATGGGACGCCGTTGAGTTTGCTTGGAAATGGGGTCCTCAGTGACCGAGTCTAGATCAATTAAGACCTACAACATTCGTACCTGGGGATGCCAGATGAACGAGGCAGACTCTCAGCGCTTGGCCAGCGAGCTTGAACGTTTGGGCCTGCGCCAGACGGCTGACGCTGACAGTGCGGATGTGATTGTGTTGAATACCTGCGTGGTGCGGCAAAGCGCCGAAGACCGCGCTTATGGGCGACTGGGACAGTTGAAGCGGCTCAAAGAGGAGCATCCAGACAAGGTTATCGGCCTGATGGGCTGCCTGGTTGGAGTGCGTGACCCGCTGCCACTGCGCCAGAAGTTCCCCTTCGTCGATGTATTCCTGCCGCCCAGTGAACCGGCTCCGCTGGTGAGTTTCTTGGCCGACAAGGGTATCGAGGCTGAAATTCGCGCAGAGCAAGCGCGTGAGCGTGCAAACCGCGACGCGCTGCAAGACGGTGATTTGATCCTGCCGGCACATGAGCTCGGTGAGCTGGTGAGTGCGCATGTCCCGATTGTCTACGGCTGTTCTCACGCCTGCACCTTTTGCATTATCCCATTTCGGCGGGGAATCGAACGCAGCCGAAGTGTAGGGGAGATCGTACAGGAAGTGCGCTCACTGGCAGCACAAGGCGTAAAGGAAGTCACGCTACTCGGGCAGATCGTTGACCGCTACGGCAAAGACATCGAAGACGGCCCAGACCTGGCCGAATTACTACGTGTCGTCCACGAGGTCGAAGGCATTGAGCGGATCCGTTTTCTAACCTCGCATCCCAATTGGATGACAGACAACCTGCTGGATGCGGTCGCAGAGCTACCCAAGGTGATGGAACACATTGAGGTGCCAGTACAGGCTGGCAGCGATGCGGTTCTTGAGACGATGAAGCGCGGCTACAGCAATGCGGACTATCGTCGGTTGGTCGAGCGTATTCGTGACCGCATCCCGAACGTTGCGATCCACACCGACATAATCGTGGGGATGCCAGGCGAAAGCGATGAGCAGTTCATGGAGACCTACACGCTGCTTGAGGACTTGAAACTCGATAAGGCGCACATCGCGATGTACAGCCCTCGCCCTCATACAGTCTCGCAGCGGCGGATGGACGACGATGTCTCCGCTGAGGAGAAGAAGCGGCGCCTGCAAATGCTGGACGATCTCCAACAGCGGGTGGTCAGTGAGATCAATCGCCAGTTCCTCGGCCAGAGTGTGGAAATCCTGGTGGAATCTGATCACCGTGGGAAGTGGCGCGGGCGGACTCGACAGAATAAGCTGGTCTTTTTTGAAGATGACAGCCGGGACTGGCGAGGTGAATTAGTCGACGTTGAGATCGTATGGACCGGCCCCTGGAGTATGCAGGGGCGCTTGCCCGGTGCAGCCAAGGGCATTGAGCCATCCCTGGTTAAAGACGACATTATCCCTCTTAGCAGCCTCTGAGGAAGGACAGCCACGTGACGCAGCTCTTGCTGATTCGCCACGCGCAGAACGAATGGGTTCGCACTGGACGCCTGGCCGGTTGGACTCCAGGCGTCCATCTGAATGAGGAAGGGCAGAAGCAAGCGGACTTGCTGGGAGAGCGCCTGAGCCATAGCAAGCTCAGCGCGGTCTTCAGCAGCCCG